>JAIYCA010000135.1 GCA_027488265.1 Planctomycetaceae bacterium | reverse complement strand
GTCTACGAACGATGCGCGCCAAAAATGTTCAACGCTCTTCGCGAAGGCCCGCAAAGAGCGTCGAATCGAGTGAGGAGATCAAGGATCAGACCGGCCGCAGCAATGCGGTCATACGCGGCAATCAGCGCGCGCGCGCCAAAGCCGGGGATGCCGTCGGTGTGGCAACCCCTGAGGCCGAAGTCGCGCTCGCCGTTGAACCTGAAGTCGCCGGCGTGGCGTGCACGCGCAGTGCGTCGGTCAGCGGGGCGAACGCGCCGTGCGCCGCGCCAACCGTTTCGGGCGTCGACCGAGCGATCGCGAGCAAGCTGCTCGTCGGCAGTGCCGAGACGAGTGCCGGGTCGCGTGCGACGAGAATCTGCAGCAGTACCTCGTTCGTAATGTCCGCTTCGGTGCGGCTATCCGAGATTTGCACGCGGTTTCCACGCCGGATGATGGCGAGGACCTCGTCGTGCGTGAGGTGCGTCGAACGACTTGTGTCGTAAAGGCGCCGATTCGGGTACTTCCGGATGCGAATGACGTCGGAGGCGGCGGTTTGAATCATGGCTCGCTGCTTTCGCAATCGCTCGTGTACGGATTCGCCGCGCGCTGAATTGCGCGAGAGTCTGCCGCTGCGGCTGCACAACAGGCCAAATTGGGCCGCGGTCGGTCAGTGCATGCTGCCGTAGAGCAAGAAATCTGCCTGCTTTTGCGCCGTCTTGAAACGGCAGGCGCGGAGGAACGTGCCCTTCGGAAGCGAAACGTCGGTAAAGCGGATCTTCGCAAGCAGTCCCTCGCCATCAGAGGTCTGCGAGAGCAGTTCAACCTTGAACGCGGGGTCCAAACTCTCAACGCCAGTGAGGCGCTGTGCGCCCATGTTCTTGATTTGAACTTCGACCTCGCGCGAATCCTGCGGCTTGAGCACGCCGACATTTTCGCGGAACTCGGCGAACGAAAGCGTGGGCATGATGCGAGTCGTTTCGTGCCGCACACGGAGGTCGACCAGCGGGGACTTCGGGTGATCGGTCTCGACGATGAGGTACGGAGGCACGGGGCGCGTGCCAAGTTGCGTGAAGTCGTACACAACGACGTGACGCGTGGCAGGGGTCATGGGGCTTCCATCAGCGTGCTTCGCGGGGGCTCCATCCACCGTGAGGACGGTGAAGGGTTGTTCATCGCGCGCGATGAGTTCGAAGTAGCCCTTCATCCGTTCTGGCGCAAGCGCATCGATAAAGGGCGGGTTGGCGCGAACCTGATACGCGGTTTCCGCGATGAGTTCGACCGACAGAAGTTGGTCGAAACCTTCGAAGACCATGTTGATTTTGGCGCTGCGTTTGCCGACCGAACTCGCAGTTTTCAGCGACATGGGCATCTCAAGGAAGCCCTTTGCGGGGATCACTTTGCCCGTCATATCGACGGTCGTGCACGTGCAACTCGGCTTCGCGAGTTTGATCTTGACGGGACGATCGAGCGGGTTGATGAGTTTGATCGTCGCGGAAACGGTCTTTCCCGGCTCGATCAAGCCGAAGTCGACATTTGGCGGATCTGCCAGAATTGGCCCAGTACTTGCGGGTTGCTGCGCCGACTGTGGTGCAGCCGCTGGGCGCGTGTTCGGCGATGGTGGCGTGGTGGCTTGCGTGAGAGCGATGGAGGAATGCGCCGACACGATGACGCGCGTGGGCTCATCGGCGTGCGCGAGAGAAACAAGCCACGCGGAACTCGCGAGGGCGGCAAGCGCAACGTGCTTCATGGGAGATGTCGCGTGCTGCGCATCGGATCGACGGCGAAGGTGAGCAGAGGCCATGGGGTGGATGATACGGACGCCCTCCCGCAGCGCTGCGATTCCGTACACTCGGCCCCATGCGCGCCATTGTCATTCAAAAGCAGGGTTCTCCGGTCCTTCCCAATGTGACGTTCGTGAACGACTTCCCCGAGCCGCAGGCGGGTCCGGGGCAGGCGGTCGTCAAAACCGAAGCCTCCGCGCTCAATCACCTCGATCTCTGGGTGGGTCGCGGACTGCCGGGCATCGACATCCGCTACCCAGCGATTTCGGGGTCTGATGGCGCGGGACTGATCGAGTCAGTCGGGGCAGGGGTTGACCCTGCGTGGGTCGGAAAGCGCGTTCTCTTGAATGCCGCGGTGTCGAAGCCCGATCCCGTTCGCCCAGGTTTACGCCCTGCCGCGGCGGACATTTTCATGATTGGCGAGCACGGGCCAGGTTGCCTCGCAGAGCGATTTGTCGCGCCGATCGACAACCTGCTCGAGATTGGTGATGCGGATCCGGTCGAAGCGGCTGCCTTCGGCCTGACCCACCTCACGGCATGGCGCATGATGGTCACGCAGGCCGGACTTCGCTCAGGCATGATCGTGTTGATTACGGGGATCGGCGGGGGCGTCGCGCTCGCCGCGCTCGCAATTGCGCGGCACTTTGGGTGCGAAACGATCGTCACGAGCCGTCACTCGTCGAAACTCGACCGTGCCCGTGCCCTCGGCGCGACGCACACGATCCTCGACGCTGGTCAAGATTGGTCGAAGGAGGTCCGGCAACTGACAGGTCGACGTGGCGTCGATCTTTGCGTTGATAGCATCGGGAAAGCGGTGCACGGCTCATGCATCAAGAGCCTCGCGCGGGGCGGCACGTTTGCCACGTGCGGTGCGACGACCGGGCCGGATGCGACGACGGATCTGACGCGCATCTTCTGGAATCAGTTGCGGCTTGTTGGCTCGACGATGGGCGATATGCGCGAGTTTCGAGAGGTTGTCTCGCTCTTCCGAAACGGCGCGATTCGGCCCGTGATCGATCAAATCTTTGCGCCTTCAGACGGCACGTCCGCATTTGCAAGGCTTGAGGCAGGAGAGCAGTTTGGGAAGTTGGTGGTTGATTGGCGGAAGCCCTGAGCGACTCACTTTTGCGGAACTTTCGCCAGAGAAAGTGAATTGATGACGGTCTGTGCTTATACTCTCGCCCACGCGTGTCATTCCGTGCCATGATCCGGCATCCGATGTCGGATTGAACGGTTCGCGATCGAACAGTGCCCTGCAAAACGAGTCAAACGCGATGAGCCAAGCGAGCACTCCTCTCCCAAGCCTACCCACTCGTCCTACTCCTGCGCCGCTTCAGCCAACGGAGAAGCTTCCGCTTTGGAACGTGCTTCTTCACAACGATGAAGTGAATGAGATGGGATTTGTGGTCGAGTCGCTGTGCCGCTTCGCACGCCTGAGTTTGCCTGCCGCCACCCGTTGCACGATGGAAGCACACAAAAAGGGCTTGTCGCTTGTGATCGCGACGCATCGTGAGCACGCCGAACTCGTCGCTGAGCAACTCACGTCGCTCCGCTTGACGGTGACCATCGAGCCTGTTTGAGCGCTCGCAACCTGCTTCGCAACTTGCTCGCTTTGGCG
>JAIYCA010000028.1 GCA_027488265.1 Planctomycetaceae bacterium | reverse complement strand
GCAATCCTCAACCGCGGCGAGTGGACGATGTCGGCAGCGAGCGGGCAGAACTGCCAGTTCTTCGGAAACTGCAGCAACTTCAATCCCGTGTCCTTCACAAACGAAGGCACGCTGCGCGCAACGGGGTCGGGCTTCAAGGCGTTCAACAACAGTTGCTCGCCGGTCGTCTTTACAGGCACAGGATCGGTGTTTGCAGATGAAGGCGAACTGCGCTTCAGTTGCAACGCGACGCTCTCGACGGGCGCAACGGTGGCGACGGGTGCGACGCTCTCGAATCAGAGCAACCTCACGCTCGGCGCTCCGATCTCAGGCGGCGGACTCTTCCGATCGAACTCAGGAACGCTCTCGCTTGTTGGAGCCATCCAACTCCCGATCGAGACAGTGATCACGTCGACCGCGCTCACTGGCGCGGGTTCGCTTTCACTCTTGGCGCCAACGAATAGCGCCGTGAGTTCCACGATCTTCATCCCTATGACGATCACAAAGTCAGCGTCTCTCTCGCTCGCTAGCACAACGATCGCTGGCGCGTTTACGAATGACGGCGTCGTAACGATGCCGTCGAATCAGAACGTCACGATTGGTGCTGGCGGCGCAATCCTCAACCGCGGCGAGTGGACGATGTCGGCGGCGAGTGGCCAGAACTGCCAGTTCTTCGGAAACTGCAGCAACTTCAATCCCGTGTCCTTCACAAACGAGGGCACGCTGCGCGCAACAGGGTCGGGCTTCAAGGCGTTCAACAACAGTTGCTCGCCGGTCATCTTTACAAGCACGGGCTCGGTGTTCGTTGATGCGGGCACACTCTCTTTCAACTGCGCGCTTGCGAATCTCGCCAGCAATCGTCTTGCGGGTGGTACTTGGGAAACCTCTGCAGATCTGCGCGTTCCTCAGGCGATTCGCACGCTCGCGGCAGATCTCACGCTGCGCGGATCGGGCAACATTCGATCGATCGATGGCAGCACCGCGCAACTCGCGGGTTTGGCGCGCATTGAGCCGCGTGCGCGTGGTCGCATCGTGAACACGGGTACGCTTCCACTCTCTCCTTTTGGCGGAACACTGCTCAACGAGGGCTTCCTCACGCTTGAAGGAAATACGGCAGTCGCTGTGAATGGCGCCTTCGCGTGCAGCGCCTCATCGTCGCTGACGCAGATCGCGAGTTCGACGAACACGGCGATCAGCGCGACGACGGGCGCGCTCGACGGCGCATTCACGCTCGCATTCGATCCCTCGTTCGCACCTTCCGTCGGAACGACATGGGCGCTCGCGTCTTTCCCGAGCGGACGTTCCGGAGCATTCACAGCGACAACGCTTCCGCCGAACACCACGCTGACGCTCGACAAGGCCTCCATCACGGTTTCGATCGAGAAAGAGGTTCCTGTCGCCGATCTCGTCTCAGATGGCCCGATCGTTGCGAAGTCGATCAGCGCGGGCGCACCGATGACGGCGTTGTTCATCGAACGAAACGCAGGCGACGCCGATGCGGTCGCGCCATGGAGTTCGCGCGTCGATTTTGTGGCCTCGGTTTCGACACCAACGTTGATCGCGACGTTTGGAACCTCGCTTGCCAACGCCGATCTCGCACCGAAGGCAACCGCGGAGCGCACGCTTTCGGGTGTTGCGCCCTTCGTCGCTGGCACCGTGGTGCCGCGACTTACGCTCGATATCGACGGCGACATCGCCGAGAGTTCGTCGAAGAACGACGGTGAAGCGAACAACGTCGCCTTCGGTGCGCCAATTGAGATCCTTGCGGCGAATCTCGTTGCAGCCAACGTGACGGCGCCCGCGACGATTTTCACCACGCAATCGACGACTATTTCCTTCGCAACCTCAAACACGGGAGCGGGGGACTCGATCGGCCCCTCATTCACGGATCGCGTGTTCCTCTCGCTCGATACGACGCTCGATGCATCGGACACGCTCCTCGGAAGCGTCGTACGTACGAATGCGACGCTCGCCTCGGGCGCGTCGCTTGCAGGCAGCGTCAATTTCACATTGCCGGAGTCGACCGCCAGCGGCACCTACTCGATCTTGATCGCGGTCGACGCGACGTCCGCGCGCTTTGAGTCGAACGACGCCGACAACACGTTGATCGCGGGTTCAGTGGAGGTGCAACCACCTGCCGCGCCCGACCTCATCGTGACGGCAGTCGAAGCACCATCATCGATTGTGGCTGGTCAGCCGTTCACGCTGCGTTGGACGGTGCGCAATCAAGGCAACGCGGTGGCGCAACTCCCATGGAGTGACCGCGCGTTCCGTTCGACCGATGCGGCTTTCGGTGGCGACCAGTTCCTCGGAGCACCTGTTGCCGCGACCGCTGCGCTCGCGGCGGGTGCTGAACGCACGGTGGAATTGGTGCTCACAGCGCCGCAGGAAGAGGCGGAGTTCTTCGTCTTTGTTTCCGCCGATGCGAACGGGCAAGTCAACGAACGCACGAGTGGCGAATCGAACAACGTCTCCGCAGCGATCGGGCCGATTCAACTGCGATTCCCGCCGAATCCGGATCTCACGATCGCATCGATCACTGTTCCGAGCAATGTCGTCGCGGGCACGCCGATCTCATTGACGGTCGTCGAACGCAACGATGGCACCGCAGCGGTGAATTCGCTCCGTCGTATCGGCGTTGCGCTCTCGACGAACAACGTTGGCGGTGACAGCGACGACACTTTCCTCGGGGATATCTCGGTGTCGAGCGCACTCGCGATCGGTGAGCAGTCGGCCGTAGGTGCGAGTTTCGTCATTCCTGCGTCGGTCGCTGGTGCACGCTTTGTCGTGGCCACCGCCGACCGCCTCAACGAAGTCGATGAACGGCCGAAGGAAGCAAACAACCGCGCTGTATCGGTCGCGTTTGAAGTGCTTCCGCCGCCGCGCGCCGACCTCGGCGTGATTGCAGTCGCGGCGCTTGAGAACGCGGTTGCGACGCAAACGGCAACGCTCTTATGGACGATCGCGAACACCGGCGACGCAACTGCAACGGGCTCGTGGCGCGATCAGATTTGGTTGAGCCAAGATGATGTGCTCACTTCGAGCGACATCATGCTTGTCGAGCGCGTGCGCAGCCAGACGCTCGCGGGTGGCGCGAACTACAGCGACTCGGCCGTCGTGACGCTCCCCGACTTTGTGGGTTCTGCACGCTTGATCGCGCGGACCGACGCGCTCAACCAAGTCGACGAAGGCGCCGACGCTGCATCGAACACCTTGGCGAGCGCGCCATTCACGATCGCAGCGCCCGCGCGCCCCGATTTGGTGGCCGCCGTTCTCGCGGCGCCAACCTCGGCGCAAGCCGGTGATTCGGTAAGTGTCACCTGGCGCGGAACGAACGCTGGAACAGCCCCGACGTCGGGCAGCTGGAGCGACCGCATCTATCTTTCGAACGACGCGACGCTCTCGGCGGACGACCTTCTGTTGCGCACGCAGCCTGTTTCCGCAGGAGTGCTCGCGCCGGAAGCGTCGTACCAACGCACCGCAAGCGTGCAGATTCCCGTGTCGTACGCGGCGGAGACGAAGTTCTTCCTCGCGGTGGTCGACGCGCTCGCGGTACTCACCGAGGGCAGCGAATCGAACAACGCGGGCGCAAGCGCGGCGTGCGCCGTTGCTGCGACGCCTGCGCCAGATCTCGTGGCGTCGTCAGTTGTTCTTCCAGCGACGGGGACCTTCGGCGAGGCGATTGATGTCTCGTGGAGCGTGACCAACGAGGGTGATCTCGCGGCCGCTGGCGGCTTCAGCGACATCGTCT
The DNA here is from genome assembly GCA_027488265.1 of Planctomycetaceae bacterium. GTDB lineage: Bacteria > Planctomycetota > Phycisphaerae > Phycisphaerales > SM1A02 > QWPT01. Next base: position 6,205 of record JAIYCA010000028.1, on the reverse strand, counting down.
TCCTCTCCACCGACGCACTCTTCTCGACAAACGACATTCCTGTCGCGGTGGTCGGTTCGGGTTCGGCGGCACTCGCGCCGGGCGCGACGTCGCCGCGTGCGGCAAGCGTGCAACTGCCGCTCGCAAACGCGCTCTTGAACGGCACGTATCGATTGCTGATCAAGACCGACGGAAACGCCTCGATTGAGGAGAGCGACGAAGGCAACAACTTGGTCGTCAGTGCACCGATCGCATTGGTGCGACCCGCGCTTCCAGATCTGACGGCGTCTTTCGTTTCGGTGCCAACAGAGATTTCGTTCGGCCAGCCGTTCAACGTGACGCTGCGCATGACGAACAACGGTCAAGCCGATCTCACCGCCAATAGTTTCTTCAGCATCTCGGCGTCGGGTGAATCGCAGTCGATTCTGCTCGCCGAACTCCTCCTCTCCGAGGATCTTCCGGTGGGGGCGTCGGTCGAGTTGATTCGACAGATCGCGACCCCGCAGGTCACAGGCGGCGCGTTCACGCTGCAAGTCTGCGCGGATGCGCGCGGCGAGATCGTTGAATCAAGTGAGTCGAACAACTGTTCAAACTCGCTTGCAATCACGCCGCGACAGCCGAATCTCATTGTGACCGCGATCTCGGCGCCGACAAGCGCGACCGCGGGCGACACGATTTCGGTGACATACACCGTCGAGAACATCGGAAACGGCGGCGCGAGCGGATTCCGCGGCGATCTTGTCGCGCTCTCCGATGACGCGACGATCGGCAACGATCGCACGATCGCGGCGCCGACCATCGTCCAAACGATTCCTGCCGGTGCTGAAGTCGTGCGCACGGTGCAATGCACGATTCCAACGTCGGTCGAAGGCGCGCAACGCGTCGTGGTGACTGCTGATTCGACGGGTTCGATCGAGGAGTCGGCGGAAGGTGTGAGCAACGCGTTCATTCGCACGATCGTGATCAACATCGATCCTGCGCCGCGGCCGAATCTCACCGTTGTGGCGGCGTCGGCGCCAGCGTCGGCCGTCGAAGGCGAACGTCTCACGGCGAACTTCACGGTGACGAACAACGGCCTCGGAGTCGCGGAAGGCGGCTGGGTCGACAAGATCTATGCGACGCGCACCGATGGACCGGGCTTTGTGACGGTTGGTGCAGCACCCGGCCCGAATGTGCTCGCGGTCGGTGCGTCGTACAACCGCTCGATTGACTTCACCGCGCCCGCGAGCGGCGTGTGGCGCATCACCGTCGTGACAGATGACGCCTCGAATGTGCTCGAATCACTGAGCGACGGCAGCAGCGGCGAAGTCGACAACACACGCATCGCGCAAGGTGCGCTTTCGGTGGGTGGCGTTGTGGTGACGGCTTCCGTCGTCGCATCGGAACTTGAACTCCCCGCGCCGACCACACTCATCATCGAATCGCGCAGCCAAGCGACGGGTGAACCCGTTGCGAACATCTCGGGCACGCGCCTCACGCTCGTCGACGGCTTCCCAACGACCGCGTCCTTCACGACGGGTTCCGATGGTCGCGCTGTCGTAGACGTCGCGCCGGTGGCCAACAACGCCGGCGTCTACGGTTTCGGCGCGCGTGCTGGAAGCGGCACGCCTGCAGTGCAAACGCAGGTGGTCTATTGGGGCGCGTCGATCCAAGCCGATGCGAGCGAACGCCGCATCGCGGAAGGCGGCGCTGCGAGTGGGCAGATTCTCGTCCGAAATCTCGGCGAACTCGCGCTCGAAGGCGCGGTGCTCGAGGTCGAAGCGATCGGTGAGGGGCTCTCGGCGACCGCGTCGCTTGGCGCATCGACACTCGGCGCCAACGAATCGCGTTTCATCGACTACGCAGTCACCGTCGGCGAAGGATCGGAAGGCGGTCTCGTGCGCTTCACGCTCGTGACGCCGAAGACGACTGCGAAGGTCGCGGAGTTCCCTGTCTTCGCGATCGAGGCGTTGCCGCAACTCGTCGCCGCGCCAGCGTCGATCGTGCGCGACATGCTCGTCGGCGAAGTCGACTATGTGAACGTCACTGTGACGAACGCAGGAACGGTCGCAACCGGTGCGCTCTCCGTTCAGGTTGCAGCTTCGCCGTTCGGCACGCTCGCGACGCCGGCATCGTTGCCGCCGCTCGCGCCAGGCGCATCGACCGTCGTCTCGCTGCGGCTTGATCCAGCGGAAGATCTCGTCATCGGTCCGTACACAGCGAATCCGTGGATCACCGTGACCGACACGGCAAACGAAGGCCTCGGTGTGGGCGTCCCGATGACGTTCAACGCGACGAGCGACGCCACCGCCACAGTGCGCGTTCGTACGACGAACGAATTCAGCTTCTACGCAACACCGCCGACCTATCCGAACGCGACCGTCGAACTCGTTCCTTCGGGCGCGACCGAGGCGATCGCGAGTGGTCTCGTCGACGCGGAGGGATTCATCGAGTTCACGCGCGTCCCAGTGGGCAACTACACGCTGCGTGGAACCGCGCCGCAACATGGTGGCGCGCAGCAATCGATCTTCGTTGGCCCAGGCGGACTCGATCTCGAACTCTTCATGAGCCGCGTCCTTGTGACGTACTCTTGGACGGTCGTGCCTGTGCCGTTTAGCGATCAGTACACGATCACGATCACGCTCAACTTTGAAACGAACGTCCCTGCGCCCGTCGTGACGGTGGAGCCGGTGGTGCTCGACCTCGACGCGCTCGACGGTGAAGTGAGTTACCGCGAGTTCACCATCACGAACCATGGCCTCGTCGCCGCGGACAACACGCTCTGGGAGATCGAAAACACCGATCGCTACGAGATCATCCCGCTCTCACCGATCGTCGGTGACCTGTTGCCTGGCCAGTCGGTTTCGGCGCCGTTCCTCGTGATCGATCATCAATTCGGGCAGGGCCTCGTTGGTGGTCCTGATTGCGTGCAGCGCCCCGCGATGCGTGCCGTGTGGGAACTGCTCTGCGGCAACACGCTCGGGAAGTACAGCTTCCTCCTCGGCGTCGACAAGACCGTCGAGTGTCCGAATAGCAGCGGCCCGAGCTTCGGCGGTTCGTGCTTCGGCTGCGCGGGAGGATTCAATCCGCCTGGCTTCGGCAACGTGCCGGGTGCGTCTCAGCCAACGCCGCCGGGCCAGTACACGGCGCCGAATTGCGAGGCGTGCTTCGATCAGTGCATCGACAAGTTCATTCCGTGCGGCAGCGATGCGGTGGGGGCGGCTGTCGGTGGAGCGGAACAAGCGGCGAAGTTGCGCGACTGTCTCCTCGAGAAGGCTGAGGACAAGATCGCTGACGAGTTGCTCGAAAGTGATGATGAAGAGGAAGACGCCGAAGCGGATGAAGAAGGCGACAACAACGGCGGCGGGGGCAGCGGAGATCAAGATCAAGGCGGCAGTGCTGCTGCACGTGCGCTGAAGGATGTACTTGAATCAGCAGCGGAGAAATTGGCTGACAAGATCATGGAATCGCCACCAGATTCATTGAGTGCGTTGGGAGATGCGGCAAAGGAATCGCTTGGAGCTGCTGCGGAAGAGAAGGCAATTGACTTTGCAAAGAAGTTCCCCGCTGGACGAGCACTTGAAGCTATTACAGATGCATTCAAGGCCTGCTGCTGCTTGCAGAATCAGGCGGCAACCTCCGGAGGAGAACCAGGTCCGTGTGTGCTTCAGTCGGAAGAGGGCGTCGCGGGCGTGAATGATCCGTTTGAAAGTCTCTTCACGGTGCCCGACGCCGTCGACGCGACGCGTGAGGACTACGAGGACTTGGCGAACGCCGGCCTCCTCGCCATTCGCATGGTGCGCCCGTTCGCCTATGAACTCGGCGATTTCGCGTGGTTCGACCGACTTGAAGGCCCACGCACGCGCGTCATCGACGACAACGGCATGACAGCCGGTGAAGGAAACGCCATTCGCAGCCAGTTCATCGGCGCGCTCCTCGACGCGTTGATCGATCCAACGAACGCGAACGTGACACGCGTGACCAGCGAAGAACTCGCAGCACTCGAGGCGTTCTGGAGCGAGTATCCCGCGGTGATGGAAGGGCGACCGCTTGTGGAACTCCATCGTCTCGTGGAGCGTTGGAACCGCACGCGCGACTACTACGAACTCGGGATCTTCACGGTGGAAGATGTTCCCGCGGGGCTCTCGACCGATTTCATCGATCGATCCGTGCTCAACGGCTACATGGCGAGCGCACGCGGCGCGGTTCAAACCGTGCGCGCGTCGGGCTTCGACGGTCTGAATCAACTCTTCGGCGCGGCCTACGCGGTCTACGTCTTGAGTCTCCAGCCAAGCCAGGGCCTCTGCACGACACTCACAATTCAACTCGAGCAAACCGTCACGCTGACGCGCCAAGCGTTCGAGGCACGACTCGTGCTCGACAACGACACGGAGTTCGCGCTTGAATCGCTGCGGCTTGATTTCCAAATCGTGGATGCGAACGGCGAGCCTGCGGGCGAGCGATTCGTTGTGCTTGGCCCAACGCTCGACACGCTGACGGCGGTCGACGGTACGGGCACGCTCGCAGCGGGTGCGTCGGGAAGCGCGACATTCACGCTGATTCCAGGCGATTCTGCGGCGCCGAACGCACCGACCAACTACAGGGTCAAGGGCACGCTGAGTTACGCGGTGGGCGGACAGACGCTTTCGTTCCCGCTCTTCCCAGCGCAGATCACGGTGCTGCCGAATCCGTCGCTCGAACTCAACTACTTCATCGAGACGCAAGTCTTCGGCGACGACCCATTCACGCCAGAACTTGAGCCGAGCGTGCCATTCGCGCTTGGACTTTGGGCGAAGAACGCGGGCGGCGGTGTCGCTGGCGACGTGCGCATTGAATCGGGCGAGCCGCAGATCATCGAGAATGAGCGTGATCTCCTGATCGACTTTGATCTGATCGGAACGCGCGTTGGTGCGGAAGCGCGTTCGCCGTCGTTGGCGGTCGATCTCGGCGACATCGCGGCCGGTGAGGTCGCAGTTGCCGAGTGGCTCATGACCTCGACGATTCAAGGCGAGTTCGTTGGGTACGACGTCGAGATCTCGAGTCTCAACGGATTCAACACGCCAGAGTTTGCGGTGATTGACTCGGCGACGATTGAGCCGCTCGTTCGCTCGGTGCGTGCCGATGTCACGCAGGATGACGGCATCCCCGACTTCCTCGTCAATCAAGCGAATGACGTGAACGGCCTTCCAGATCGCATCTATCTCTCGGAAGGTGCGGTTGAGCCCGTGACTCCGCAGATGCTGACGGCGACGGTGATCGATCCGCTCACGCTGTCGGTTGATGCGAGCGTCGGCGCAGGCTGGCGGTACATCCGTCTCGTCGATCCGTCGGGCGGCGCAAAGCGTATCGCGCGGGTTGTGCGTAACGACGGCCGTGAACTCACAGTCGGCGTGAACGCCTGGCAAACGAAGTTCATCGATCGCTCGGTGCCGCAGCCTGTCTTGCGCGCGGATATCCATCTCTTCGATCGCGGCGGCGACGGCCTCTACACGATCGAGTTTGATCCGGACAGCGAAGCCCCCTCGGTGGTGCAATGGGCAAGCGTGAAGGGTCAAGGTGCGCTGCGTGCTGCGCTTCCGCTTGCGACCGGAACCGCGGTGAGCGAGCCGCGCCATGGAGGTTTGGCGAATCTCATCGCAACCTTCAGTGAGCCGATCGACCCGACGTCGTTCGACGCGGTTGCAGTCTCGATCGCGGCGTTCGATCGTACGGGTGCCGAAGTGCAGGTGCCCGCGACCACGGTTGCAGCGGAACTCACACTTGGTGGCACTGGTGCGGACATCACGTTCACGCCAGCGCTTCCGGCGGGGCTTCGCTACTGCATTCGCATCGTTGGCGCGACCGATCTCGTCGGAAATCTTCTCGTGGCGAGCCCCGCGCGGTTGGATGTTGCGGTTGTTCGGGGTGACGTGACAGGTGATCAACGCACAAACGTGACGGATTTCGGCGCAATCTCCACGCTGCTTGGTGTCGTCGTTGATCGTGCGAATCCTGCCGAGGTCCGTTGCGATCTCGACGGGAATGGCACGATCGCGCAAGCAGATCTCGCGCTCGCGATGTCTTCGAACGGTGTCGATCTGCGCGCCGCCGTGAATCCGTGCTCGACATTTGCGCTCGGCGCAACCGTCGCAACGGGTGACGCTCGTCCAACCGATGCGGCGTCGGAAGCACTCGACGCGCCAACTTCGATCGATGAACTCATTCGTGGTCGACTTGCGGGTCGCATTCCAAGTGCGGCGGCATCTCG
>JAIYCA010000381.1 GCA_027488265.1 Planctomycetaceae bacterium | reverse complement strand
TGGCCGCCGCCGTCGCAGCCGCACGCCGCGCGGAGATTCCTGATGCTGCGCTTGAGGCAGGAGGCGGTGGTTTTGGTGGTGGTTTTGGTGGTTCGCGCGAAGAGATGGAAGCGAATCGCGAGCGCGCGTTGAAACTCTTCGACATGCTCGCAGACGGAATCGTCACGATCGACGTCGATCCGCTTGGCCTCTTCATCGGTGCTGTTGGCGTGGGTGAACCGATGTCGCCACTCGCGTCGCTCGCCGCGGGTGGTACAGGAAAGCCCGCGCGATTCGCGCATGTACCGCAGAATCCTTTCTATCTCGCGATTGCGGCCAACATCGACGCGCTCGGTGGACCGGAGAAGTTCGGTGAACTACTTGATCTTGCGGGTATCGCGCGCGACGTACTTCCGGCGTGGTTCTACGCGGAGGGAAAGGACATCACGGAAGTCGAACTCGCGGCGTATCCATCGAAACTTGGTGTTGCGATTGGTGGAGCGTTGAATGATTCCGCGCTCTTCATTGGTTCGCGCAATCCAAGCACGACGCTTGCGCGCGTCGAGTCGGGCATCCTCGCGCTGGCGGGTGAATCAGATGGGCTCCGACGCGAACCATCGTGGAATGCCGAAAAGAAGTTGAAGACGGGCGATGTTGTCGCTGCGTTTGAAATCAAAGAAACCGTCATCGATGCGACGAAGCGACCGGGTATCGACATCGAACGTCTTGCAAAGCAATTCATCTTCGGATCGCGCGGTGTGAACGGGCTTGCAAAGAAAACGGCTGATGGAGTGGTGATCACGTTCAGTCAGCGCCCCGATGTGTACGCGCGCGCAATGGAAGCCGGCGCGGGTACGAAGACGCTCGCGAAAGACGACACGGTTGCGAGTATTGAAGAATGGTTGCCCGCCGCGCGCGATGTGGAAGTGATGCTTGGGCTTGGCCAACTCACCAATTTGGTTGGTCAGATTGCATCGAGTTTCATGGGCGAAGAAGAAGTGCGCGCGGCGCTTCCGAAAGTTCCAGCGGACACGGAGCCGATTGCATTTGCGATTGATCTCGAAGGTGGCCGAACGCGCGCTGCGGTCGTTGTGCCTGCCGCTGTTCTGAAACTCGCAGCGCGGACGGGTCTCGATCGCGCGGTCGCGCCGAGTGGTGCTGCATCAGGTACGACGCCACCCGCACCCGCCGCACCGAGCGCACCTGCTGGAGACGCGCCATGACGTCGCGAGATTCAGGGACTTCGGGAGATGCGGAAAACGCAGGCAATTCGCGCGATGGACAGTTCTTTCCCGTCAGCGCAGACCGTGTGCTGTCGCTCGATCCGTTCGCGTTGATGGGTGTCGTGAACGTCACACCAGATAGCTTTTCGGATGGCGGGCAATTCACGAGCGTCGAAGAAGTTGCGCAGTTCGCGCTTGCGTTGATCGATCAAGGTGCAACAGTGATCGACGTTGGTGGCGAAAGCACGCGACCTGGCGCCGCACGCGTTGCGGTCGATGAACAGATTCGTCGCGTTGTTCCGGCGATTACGCGCATTCGCGCGCGGTCGAATGTTGCGATTTCGATCGACACAACACACGCCGTTGTGGCGGAAGCCGCACTCGATGCAGGCGCGGACTTCGTGAACGATGTCAGCGCAGGCACCGAAGATTCCGCGATGTTCCGCATGCTTGCAAAGCGCGGCGCGGGTGTCGTGCTCATGCATCGCTTGGCTCCGCCCGATCAAGACAGTTACTCCGATCGCTACGCGAAAGAGCCGGTCTACGGAGACGTTGTCCGCGATGTCGCAGCGTTTCTGCTCGCTCGCGCCGAGATGGCGATGGCCGCGGGGATTCCGCGTGAACAGATTGCGCTCGACCCTGGCCTCGGATTCGGCAAGAGTGTTTCGCAGAACTACGAATTGCTCGCGCGTACCAGCGAACTCGTCGCGCTTGGATTCCCCGTGCTTGTCGGTGCGAGTCGGAAGAGTTTCCTCGGTGCCGTGACAGGGCGCGAGGATCCTGAGCAGCGCATCATCGGCTCGGTGGTTGCGGCTGTTGCGGCGTATGGCGGTGGCGCGCGCATCGTGCGCGCCCATGACGTTGGCGCGCATCGCGAGGCGCTCCTCGTCGCCCATGCGGTCTTGCGCGGGGCGGGGCTTTAAGCATCGCTCTGGATATCGCTTTCGTCACGTTTCTGGACGTTGCGCTGGCTCGCCGTAGAGCTGGGCTCTCTTGATTTCTAACTGGATTCTGCCGTCATCCCATCGCGTGGCCTGATCGCTACTATGTCCCGCCCGCGCGGAGGGTCCCGCGCAAACGATTCCACTCTGACCGCGTGCACTTCGCGGCATTTACTGAAACAGGAGCAGACGATGGCTGGCGCCGCCACTCTCACGATCACCGAAGCGAACTACGACAACGAAGTTGCTCAGAGCAACGTTCCCGTGCTCATCGACTTCTGGGCTGAGTGGTGCCAACCCTGCCGCATGATCGGCCCAACCATCGATCAACTCGCGAGCGAATATCAGGGCCGCGCAAAGGTTGGTAAGGTCGATGTCGATTCGAACCGCAACCTCGCACTCAAGTTCAACGTGCAGAGCATTCCGTGCGTGGTCGTCGTGAAGGGCGGCCAAGTTGTGTCGCGCACGATGGGCATCAAGCCAAAGCCAGAGTTCGCGAAGATGATCGACGCGGCGCTGTGAGTGCTGCGCGGCGCGAGACGGTTACGAATCGTCCGCCATTTCTGCATCGCCTTCCCATGGATACACAACCAGCACGCCGCGCATTTCGCGCGGCGTGCTGGTTTGTGATGGACGGGTTGTCATGGCCTTGCCCTCTCGTGAGCTTGCGCTGTCTGAGGTTTTGCGAGGCTTTGCCTCTGCGCCATCAAACGCCGCGCGGGTTCGAAACTCGCCCCTCTTTCTCGGGCTTTTCACGGGTGCATTCACGGGTAACTGTGTGGCAGTTCGCGCCACCCTCGCGTGAAGCGTGAGGTGAAGTGCCTCGTTCGCGGACGTGATGTGCAAGTCGACTCAATACGCACTGGCACGTGGACCGATGTAGGGCACGTTGCCCATGCGCTTTCCGTCCTATCTCTTCCGCCGCATCGTTTCGAGCGGGCAGTTCATGCCCGAGCTCGACGGCTTGCGCGCGGTCGCGATTCTTCCGGTCGTTCTCTTTCACGCGACGATGTCGCTCTACCTCAAGCACCAGGCGTCAGGTGGAGTGCAGGTCTCGGCACTCGATGGCTCGCAAGGCGACGCGGTGTTCCGTTCCGCACTCGGTTGGCTGGTCTCGCACGGCTTCCTCGGGGTGCAACTCTTCTTCCTCATCTCAGGCTTCGTCGTCACGCTGCCTTTCGCACGGCATCATCTGCTTGGTGCGCGCGCGCCGCGATTGCAAGCGTTCTATGTGAAACGCCTCACACGTATCGAGCCGCCGTACGTCATCGCGCTTCTGCTCTTTGCGCTCGGCGTGCTCGCGGTCGCGCCTGAGAATTTCCGCATCGCCGATTTCGCGTCTGGTCTCGTCTATCTCCGCACCGCACTCTTCGGCAATGAACCGTGGGCGTTCTTCATTTCGTGGAGCCTCGAGATCGAGGTGCAGTTCTACCTGCTCGTACCGCTGCTCGCGTCGGTGTTCGCAATTCGCAACGCGGTTGTACGACGCGTGGTGCTCATCACGGCGATTGTGATCGGCGCGTTGTATGCCGCTGAGGTGCGGCTTGCGAGCAGCGAGGACGCGCCGCTTGGCGGACCACTCCAACATGGGAAGTGGCTCGGCACCGAAATCGCGTTCTTCCTCGCGGGAATGCTCGTTGCTGATTTTTGGACGATGCGCGAAGAGAAGTTCGGTACGCGCACGAAGAGCGTTGCGTGGGATGCGTTGTGGTTCCTCGGAATCTTTGCGGTTCTTTGGTCGTATCGCGCGCTTGAACTCCCCGCACCGCTCGGCGCTCCCACGGCGATGACTGCACTGATCGGCGGACTCATCTTGCTCGCGCTCGGCGCGTTCCGCGGCCACTTCGTGCGGGCTGCGCTCTCGAATCCGATCGTCACGGCGATCGGCGGCGCGTGTTACACGATCTATCTCCTGCACTTCCTTGTGATCAGCTTGGCTGGGCGATTCATCGCGCCATACGCGCCTTCCAACTTTGAGGCGATGATCGCGTTTGTGGCACTGCCCTTTGCCGCGGTCGTTACCGCGCTCTGCCTCTGCGCGTTTCCTCTGATCGAACGCCCTTTCATGTTCGGCGATTGGCCGCGCATCGCACTGACTGCGCTCCGCACCCTGAGCGTGCGGCCGCTTGCTGCGCTCTTCGCCGAGCGTGCGCGATCCCAAGCGGAACTCAAATGACCACCGCGTGAGGCCAGAAATCTCGCGAGACGGCGTCCATGCGCGTTCTTGCTCGCTCGGTTTTTCGGGCGATCTTCAACCGTGATCGTCGAGCCTCCATGGAATGCGATCGCGGAGCCTGACTTCGGCCCCCAATCTCGTCACTCTGACCTTCCAACTTGGCGACGGAATTTCTGCAGGCACTCCAACGGGGGACCGATACCTTCGCACCCGAGCCACCGATGCCAAGTCAAACCGTCCTCCACCTCGACAAGCGTTGGTATCCCACGTTTGAACCGAACTGGGATAACCGCATGTTTCGCGAGATGCTTGCGCCGCACATCGATGGGTCGAAGAAGGTGCTCGACTATGGCTGCGGCCGCGGGCACGTGGCCCACATGAACTTCAAGGGCATCGCTGGATTCATCGCGGGGATCGATCCCGATCGCGCGGTCTTTGAGAATCCGTACCTCGACGAAGCGAAGGTACTCCAGTTGCCCGCAGGGATCATTCCGTATCCCGACGCGACGTTCGACGTGATCTTTGCAGACAACGTGATGGAACATGTCGCGGACCCGACGACCGTCTTTCGCGAGATCGCGCGTGTGCTGAAGCCAGGCGGTCGCTTTCTTGCGAAGACCCCCAATCGCTGGCACTACATGCCGTTGATCGCGAGTTGCACGCCAACGTGGTTCCATAAAGCCGTCAACAAGCGTCGCGGCCGCGAAGAGCATGACACCTTCCCGACGTGTTACCAATGCAACTCGCGGGGAGCGGTCGCGAAGCATGCGCGCAACGCTGGGTTAGAGGTTGGTGAAGTGCGACTGATCGAAGGACGACCTGAGTACCTGCGTTTCAATGGATTGACCTACTTGTGCGGGTACATCTACGAGCGCGTGGTCAACGCGTCGTCGATTTTCCAAGGTTTCCGCGGCGTTCTCTTCTTCGAAGTCATCAAGCCGAAGTAGTCGCGGGTGACGGTTTCCAAGAAGTCGATGCCACAGCGCCCTCAGATGTCTGACGCAGCATGCCTGTCGACGGTGCACAGGTCGGAGATTGCGATACAGCGGCCTCGTGAACCGATGAATGTGGCATGTTCTACGCTCGATGCAGCGCCGCTTTGATCGGTCTCGCTCTTTCCACGTGTATCTCGTCCTCGGCTCTGTCCGCGGTTGCCGCCTCGGCACCGGATGCGCCGATCACGGCTTTCACCGCCAAGAAATTCGTCACGATGGATCCCGGTTGGCCCGAGGCCACGGCCGTCGCTGTGCAGAACGGGCGCATTCTTTCGGTCGGTCGCACGATGGAAGACTTGGCACCGTGGCTCGATGCCGCGAAGAAGAACGGCACGTCGGTGACGATGGACGCAACCTTCAAGGATCACGTCGTCGTTCCAGGATTCGTCGAAGGCCACGGACACCCGCTCATCGGCGCCATCGCGCTCACCCGACCTTGTCTTTCGCACTTTCCGCAGCCGAATCCGTACGGAGCAGACTTTCCCGGCGTGAAAGATCTCGAAGCCTGTGGAAAGGCAATCGCGGCGTATCTCGCAGCGAATCCAGACAACGGAAAGCCGGTGATTTTCTGGGGCTACGACGTCGCGGTCATGGGCCAACACCTTGATGCGGCATGGCTCGACAAGGTGGCCGGACCACGCGCGGTCTACGTCTGGGACGCAAGTGAGCACTTCGTATACGCATCGACCGCTGCGATGAAAGCGCGCGGCGTGACGAAGGCGGAGGCGTCTATTCCTGGCGTGACTTTTGGTCGCGATGGCGAACCCAAGGGCCAATTCTTCGGCGCGGACGCAGCCGCGTGGGTGCTTGCGCCCGCGCTGCAAGCGATGCTGACGCCCGCCGAAGTACCAGGGATCATGAAGTACCTCATTGATCTCGGTTGGAAAAACGGGATCACAACGACGAGCGACATGGCGCTTGGCATGATCGCTGGTATCGAAGCAGAATCGCGGCTCACGAAGCAGTTCTTCAACAGTCCGCTTGCGCCGCTTCGATGCGTGTCGATCACCGCCGCAGATGTTGCAGAGCGTGAGAAGGGCGTTGGCGACGGTGCGATTGCGCTCGTGCGCTCGCTCGAAGCGATGAGCGATGACAAGGTGACGTTCCGCGGCGTGAAGTTCTTTGCCGACGATTCGTTCCTCTCCTTCGGCATGCAGATGACAGGCCCCGGTTACACCGATGGTCGCGTTGGACTGTGGATGACGAAGCCAGGCGACATGATGCAGCGCTACGAGCCGTGGTGGAAGGCAGGAATGCAACTCCACACGCATACAAACGGCAACGCTGGCGTGAAGGCGGTCATCGATGCACTCGCGAGCTTGCAAGAGATCAAGCCGCGTTTCGATCATCGCTTCACGATTCAGCACTACGGCATCTCGACGCCCGAAGATGCGTATCGACTCGCGCGACTTGGCGGCTTCGCGAGTGTGAATCCGTACTACTTGTACGCGCGCGGCGATATCAACACGCCGTACATCGGTACCGATCGTGCGGAGACGGCGGCGCGCTTACGCACGTTGCTTGATTCGGGCGTGAAAACGGCACTGCACACCGACACGCCGGTCGCGCTGCCAGAACCGCTCGAAGCGATGTGGATTGCCGTGAATCGCATCGGTATCGAGTCGGGAAAGGTGCTTGGCGCGGCTGAGCGCATCACGCCCGCAGAAGCGATGCGCATGGTGACGATTGACGCCGCGGTGACGCTTGGCGTAGAGGAGAATGTCGGCAGCATTCGCGCGGGGAAGTACGCGGATTTCGCGGTGCTCGATGCGAGCCCGCTTGAAGTGGATCCGATGAAGATTCGCGACATCAATGTGTGGGGCATCGTTGTTGGCGGTGTGAAGCACCCAGCAAGTGACATCAAGCTACTCGCACAGCCGGCGCCTTCAAAGCCAGTGCCTTCAAAGACGACGCTTTCCGTACCGACATCTTCATCGCCGACATCTGCAGTGCCAGCATCTTCGCGCACAACTGCTCACGCGGATCAAACGACGACTTCGAAGAAGAGCGCCGACCCGCGCGCCCTTTCGTTTGCCGCTCGTTACGGCAACATGAATGCGCTTGCAGATATCGAAGCGATCAGGCGTCACACCGACGGCTGCCGACTTGAGTTCTGGCGCGCGATTTCGCTTGAGGGGCTCGAAATCACGCTTGAGATTCAGGACGAACTTCACCGCGAAACGCCTTGATCGACTCCATCGCCGCAGCGCTGAGCGCGCGACCGACGAGTAACTCTTCGTCGACAACCTGTGTCGCTCCATGCTCGCTGATTTCCGTTTCGGCCACGTGATATCGCGCACGAGCAATGACTGCACACGCCGGCGAAATCGCGCGGGCAAGCGCGGTGACCGAGGCTACGACGGTCGGATCGGACACCGCAATCAACAACACCCGCGCACGCATGATGCCTGCGTGTTCGAGCACTTCGCGTCGACGCGCGTCGCCGAGATCGCACTCAATCTCGAGTGAGCGCGCGAGCGCATGGCCATGCGCGCTTGACTCGATGACACGCGTAGACGCACGCAATTCTGCTGCGAGCGACGTGTATGCCTCGCGACCCGCGGGGCCGAAGCCGACGATGATGATGTCGGTGGCGTGCACGATGTGCGTCTGCGACTCGTCGCGCGATTCGGCGTCACGGCTGGTTGCAGTACGCGCGCGGGCGAATCGATTCGCGGTCGCGACCATGAGTGGCGCGAGTGCGAGGCTTGCGACCGTCACCGTGACGACGAGTCGAAAGAGTGTGTCGTCCAAAAATCCATCGCTGCGCGCGCTTCCTGCCACCACGAAACTGAACTCGCCGATCTGCGCGATCGTTGCCGCCGCCGCGAGTGCACTCGCGCCAGTGAGCCCTGCAACGCGCAGCGCGCCCGCCGCGATGAGTGCTTTGCCAGCGACCACGGCTGCGAGTGTCGCGAGCACGAGTGGCGCATGTTCGTACGCCCACAGTGGATCTCCCGCGAGCCCGATGGCAGCGAAGAACATCGTGAGAAGCAGCGTGTAGAGCGGCGCAACATCCGCGCGGATTTGCGCAGCGAAGCGTGAGCCGCCGAGCAACACGCCCGCGACGAATGCACCAAGCGCGGGCGGAAGGCCCGAGAGTTCGGCGCCGACGACGCTCCCAAGCGCACAGACCAGCGCGAAGACAACGGGGAGATCGCGATTCCGTGTCATGGCCTGCGCGCCAAGGCCGTAGGGCACAATCGCACGCACGAAGAGGACGAAACTTGCGATGAGAATCGTCGCGTAGAGCAGCGTGGAGAGCGCCGCCCGGCCAATCTCCGCGAGATCGCCGCCTGAGCGACCAAACGCGAGCGCGAGCACGATCGGTACGACCGCGATGTCTTGGACGAGGAGCACGCCGATCGCTTGGCGTCCGTGTGTACTGTCGAGTGTGCGACTTTCGACGAGTAAGCGCGCGACAACAGCGGTGCTCGACAGCGCAAAAATCGACCCGAGCGCGAACGCCGTCCCGAACGGAAGCCCGAACGCCATCGCAGCGGCGGCGCCTGCGGTTGTGGTGAACACGATTTGCAGGACGCCCGCGACGAGGACGCGCGTGCCGAGTTGCTTGAGGCGTGCGAGGCTGAATTCAAGCCCAATCGTGAAGAGCAAGAGCGACGCGCCGAGTTCCGCGAGGAGATCGATGCGCTGCCCGCCGTCGACCCAACCCAAGACGTTGGGCCCAACGAGCGTGCCTGCGGCGAGGTAGCCGAGGATCGCGCTTTGCTTCAAGCGCTCCGCGAGCATGCCAAGCGCAAGCGCCGACGCTAGCAGAACGAGAATTTCGACGAGTGCCCCGTGCATCGCGCGTGCAAGGTAACGGCCTCGATCGCCTCGAAGTTGCGGACAAGAGCGGCAATTCGATTCAAGCTGACGTTTGCTTTGTGCGGCAGTGCAGACTCAGCGACGCGCGTGTACGCGACGCTCAACGGTTGCTCGCACGAACGGGCGTCGCGGCCTACCTTCAAACTTGCGTTTACGTGAGCGTGGGCTCGCAAACGAAGCCGGCGATCATTTGCAAAAATAAGACAAAGTGGTTGAGTGCATGGAGTGCGGAGGTAACGTTTCGACGG
>JAIYCA010000010.1 GCA_027488265.1 Planctomycetaceae bacterium | reverse complement strand
TTTTGAGCGCTCGCGACGTTTTTGAGCGCTCGCAACCTGCTTCGCGTGTTTGAGCGCTCGCGACTCGCTTCGCTTTCGCTCGCTTTGGCGTGAACGACCCGCTTCGCGACCTGCTCGCTTTCGCGTGATTCACGCCAGAGGGAGCCGCCGCAGCGGCGACCGCAAGAACAACGAGCGCTCGCGACTGGCGGAGAAGCTGTTGGACGTTGTCGAAGGCGGAGCGCAGCGAAGCCTAAGCAGTTGATACGGGCGTCGCTCATCGTTTCGTGTGGCACTACCGTTCTGCGGAGCAGAAGGGTAGTGGTGTAGCTTTCAAGTACACCGAACGCGCCTGAATGAGTTCTGCTGAATCGCACCTTTCTGCCACGCGTCGCCATCACCAGAGGTGATGCCACACGAAACGTCGCGCTCGGTCCGACATCATCCTCTCGCGCTGCGCTTCGCTCCGCGCTCGTATCAGCGTCGACCTCGGAATCAAGCCCTCCTGCGCTCACTCGCTGAGATTGAGGACCTTCATCACGTCGGACGTGATGTCCATCGCGGCTGGGTACTTGAGGAACGTGCGGGCCTGAATCTGCGCGAGTGCTTCACCGGCGCGAGTCGCCTTAAACGGCTCATTCGTTGGGAAAAACCGGAAGACGAGATCGATCGACTCCTTCTCGGCAACTGCTTCGACCGCCGCAACAAGTTCGCGATACGCCTGCTCGAACTGTTCCGCAGCGATCTTCTCATCACGCGTGCGAACACCATCGAGCCACTTCTCATATTCCTGACGCAACATCGCCATCTCGCGTTGCGCCTCGGGCGGCACCGCACCACCCGCCGCCTCGACTCCTTGGTACTTGGCGCGTAAATCTTCGGCGCGCTTGTTAAATTCCGCTTCCTCCGTTTTCGCCGCCTCCTGCGCTTCACGTCGCTGCTCGACGTAGCTCGTGCCATCGAAGATCTTCTTCATCACGCGATCGATGTCGACCGATGCGACGCTCCAAACCTTGCTCGTCGAGCGGTCGCCCCACGCAATGCGACCGTCCTTCACCGCGACGCGCAGCGGGTCTTTGCCGGGCTCCGTGACGAAGAGGACTCCGTCGGTCGGACCAAGGTCACTCGACGGCTTCCATGTTGCGTAGGCGACGGAGCCAGATCGATCGCCGAATGCGACCGTGAGTGCGATAAAGAGTGCCGCGACAGAGCAGGCGACGGAAAGGGCCAACGCGAACGTGTGAATGCGCTTCATGCCGCGAGTGTACTCACTCGCGATGTACGGCTCGGGCCGTGGCCATGCAGACACCACGCCGAAATTTCACGATGCATGGTCACGATGCGTGACCGTTCGCTTCGCCACCGCGAATCGCTGTCTCAACACGCTGAGGAACCTCGCGCGCGAACCACGCTGCAACGCGCCGCTTCACGAGATCGATCGACGGCGCCCGCGCGCCCAATTCGGCCTGCAGACTCGTCACTGGTCGCGTCAATCCACACGGCACGATCAACCCGAAGTGCGAAAGATCTGGCGACACATTCAACGCGAAACCGTGCAACGACACGAAGCGAGAGAGCCGCACGCCGATCGCCGCAATTTTCCGCTCCGGAACGCCCCCGCTTCCAATCCAAACTCCGGTCGCTGATGTGTCACGCATCCCTGCGACACCGTCCTCGGCGAGCACATCGATGATGCACTGCTCGAGGAACCGCACGTAGGGATGGACGCGCAGTCCAAGCCGTTCAATGTCGAGAATCGGATAGGCGACGAGTTGTCCCGGCCCGTGATACGTCACGTCGCCGCCGCGATCGGTTTCGACGCGCTCGATGCCGTGGGATGCAAGCAATGCGTCGCTCGCCAGAACATGGCTCGCAGCCTCGGGCCGCCGCGTGACGGTGACGACCGCGGGAGCATGCTCCAAGAGAAAGACGGGCATCGGTGCATGCGCGAAATCCGCGGCTTGATCGCCAGAGGTCACGCCCGCGTCACGCGCTGCGACGACACGCGCATGTGCCTCACGCTGCAACGCGAGCGCATCGGCGTATCCGATACGACCGAGGTCGAAGACTTCGACATGCGCGTTGCCCGCAAGCTTCTCCATCAAACTCCTCCGTCAAGCCTCTCCAGCAGTTGGAGCATCGAGGCGAGGAGCGTACGGGCGCAGGCGGTTTCCGTACAATCGGCGCGTGCCAAAGATTCACCCCACCGCAATTCTCGAAGGCGAAATCCAACTCGCCGACGATGTTGAGATCGGACCGTACTGCGTGCTGCGTGGCGCGATCACGCTTGGCGCGGGCTGCGTGCTCCTTCAGAACGTGCAGCTGCAGGGACCGCTCGTCGTGGGGAGTGGAAACACGTTTTTCCCTGGGGTGGTGATCGGTTTTGCTCCGCAAGATCGCAGTTTCCCTGCCAACAAAGCAGGCTCGGGCACGGTCATCGGCGACGACAATGCGTTTCGCGAACACGTGACCATCCATCGCGCAACGCGCGACGATCGCCCGACACGCGTTGGAAGTCGGAACATGTTCATGGCGTGCTCGCACGCGGCGCACGATGTTCAAATCGGAAATGACTGCACCTTCGCGAACAACACCCTTTTCGCGGGCCACGTCGAAGTCGGCGACCGTGTGGTGACCGGCGGTGGCGCTGGAATTCAGCAGTTCACGCGCATCGGTCGCGGCGCGATGATCGGCGGACTCGTCGGTATGACGAAGGATGTCTGCCCGTTCTTCACCGCGACGAATTTCAACTACATCGGTTCGTACAACCGTGTCGGTATGCGGCGAGCTGGATTTCAGCCGTCTGACATGGACATGGTGAAGACGTTCTACGGAATTCTCGTGCGCGGTCGTACGGTGTATTCGCGTCGCATCGAAGCCTTGCAAGCATTCGCGGGACATCCGATGGCCGATGAAATGCTCGCCTTTATCGCAGCATCAAAGCGCGGTGTTGCAACGCGACACGGCCGCGTGACCCACGCACGCGACACGAGCGGCGCCGGCGGCGAAAGTGGTGAGTGAAACACGCGGGGAAACACGCAGTGATGTGAGTAGAGATGTGTGCATTGAGACCGCGATGACCCACGCAGCACTCGGACCACTCTTCTCCTCGATCCGACAAGTGCGCAGTGCGCATGCGTTGCTCGAGTTCGTGGTCCTCGGCTCCGGCTCGTCGGGAAATGCATCGCTTCTGCGCGTGACGACGCCCGAACTTCGTCGGCAAGTCCTCATCGACGCGGGCCTCTCTCCTCGCATGGTGCGCGGACAACTTTCCGTACTTGGCTTCGATCTCGCAGAAACGCATGAGATTCTCTTCACCCATTTCGACAACGACCACGCGCAAGCTGGCTGGGCACGTGTCGCGATGGAAACCGGCATGCGTTTGCGTTGCGCACGACGACATGTGCGCGACGCGCTTGGACGCGGCTATCCCGATATGAACATCGATGCGTTTGATGCGCGCGGCGAGGGATTCTCGCTCGGACCAATCGATGTGCAGCCATGCGAAAATCCGCATGACGAAGGCGGAACCGTCGCGTTTCGCTTCGAAACGCCTGCGGGGACGCTTGGCTTCGCCACCGACATCGGTCGCGTTTCCGATCGACTCGTCGACACGATGCGCGGCGTCGACATTCTCGCCATCGAATCGAACTACGACCCACAGTTGCAAGAGGCATCGAGTCGTCCACGCATCTTGAAAGACCGCATCATGGGCGGCAAAGGCCACCTCTCGAATCGCGAATGCATCGAAGCCGTTCGCGCGATCGCGTGGCCCGACCAACCTGCACACGTCGTTTTGCTGCATCTTTCGCGTGAATGCAATGCACCCGACATTGTGCGCGGCGCATGGCAAGCGGAACTCCCGACGCTCGCCGCGCGCCTGACGCTTTCGGAGGCACGCACGCCGACGGCGCCACTTCGCTTGCGCGGTGGTCAACTCGAAATGCGCGCAGAAGACGTAAACGCATGACGACGCCACTTGAACCGATCGCGTGGATCGCCCTCGTCGCGCGCTGGACCGAACTCGCACGCGCGAGCCGTGCGATTCCGCCGAGCGATACGCGCTTGCGAGACTCGATCGCGCACTTGATTGCGATTGAAGCGACGACCGCCGCACTGGGGGAACTCGCGCAAGTTCCAGAGGCGGAGCGACCGCACGCGCGAACGATCGCGGAGATGACGATCCGACGCGCGGCGACCGAACTCGACCAACTCTGGCGCGGCGAAGAGTGGCCGAACGAGTTTCTCGATGCATGCGAAGCCGCCGAGCGCGCATTGCGTGTGTCCATCTACGCGGGCCTTGAAACGCTTGTTGTTGGCGGAACCGAACCGATCGAAGTCCCCGCGTTTGATTTGCGCCTCGCGACCGACGCGACGAACGAAGACGCGTCGCTGCGCGCACCACAGGGCAGCCTTGCGGTCATGCCACCAGGCACGATCGCCATGCCTGGCGAACCCGTCTGCTGGTGGTGCGGGCGCGAAGCACCGGTGATGCTCGAGCCTGCGCCCACCACGGCGGAAACGCAACGAACGTCACCGCCGGTGCTCATTCTTCAACAGAATCTCGCGCCGCTGCAGGTTTACCGCGAACTCGACGACCGCGGCCGCTTTGTGAAAGACACCGTCGCCCCGATCACCGACGATTTGCTCGCGGGGCTTCCGCTGCTCGTTCCGATCCTGCTCGACGGGGTTTCCATCGGGCGATTTCTACACGCGCGCGTCGATTGGCTTGCGATGCAACGGGCGGCGCTCGCCGGCCGTACCGCGATTCCGGTCGATGGCAGCCTCACCGCTGAGTGACGTTGCTCGACGCGGGCTGGAGGAAACCACGCGCACTGCCCCCAAACCAGAGCGGCCCACTGCGCGTTGACGCCGACCCATATCACCCACGAATCTCTGCCGATTTTCGCGCTCCAAATGTGCGGCGCCTCCGCTACTCTCCGCCGCTCGATGTCTGACGCGCTGACCCATGAGTGTGGCCTCGCCTACGTCCGCCTGCGGAAACCGCTGTCGTGGTTTCAATCGGAGTATGGAGATCCGCTTTGGGGACTTCGCAAACTCTATCTCTTGATGGAGAAGCAGCACAACCGCGGGCAAGACGGCGCGGGTATCGCGTGCGTCAAGTTCGACATGCCGCCCGGCGACCCGTTCCTCGAGCGCGAGCGCACCGCGAAGCGCAATCCAATCGAACGACTCTTTGATGAAGCGCTTTCACCAGCGCGTGAGATGGACGAGCAAGAACTGCTCTCGCTCGATGAAACCAAGTTGAAGAAGCGCTTCCCGCTCCTCGGCGAAGTCATGCTTGGGCACCTTCGCTACGGCACGCACAGCGGTCGTACGAGTTCGATGTGCCACCCGTACGTCCGTCGCACGAACTCTGAATCGCGTTCGATCGCGATGGCGGGCAACTTCAATCTGACGAATTCGCCCGAGCTCTTCGAGAAACTCGTCGAGTACGGACTGCACCCCGTCGGCGATAGCGATACAGGCGTTGTGCTCGAGAAAATCGGCTATTTCGTCGATCGCGAGCACGCGCATCTTGAGGGCACGATCGGCCCCGGATCGTTCTCCAACCTCGACGGTGCCGAACTCGCGCGTGAGGTTTCGCGACAACTGGATTTGGCGCGCGTCCTTCGCCGCGCGACGCAGTACTTCGACGGCGGATATGTCTTCGGCGGACTGCTTGGAAACGGCGACAGTTTCGTCTGTCGCGATCCCGCGGGTATTCGCCCAGGTTTTTTCCTTGTGCGCGATGAATGCATCGTCGTGGCGAGTGAACGCGCGGCGATTTCAACGGTCTTTGATACCGACCCGCGCGAAATCGAGCCGATTCCGCCAGGACACGCGTTGATCGCCAAGCGCGATGGAACGTTCGCATTGGAACGGTTCGCGGAAGCGCTCCCAGTTCGGCAGTGCACGTTCGAGCGCATCTACTTCTCGCGCGGAAACGATCCGTCGATCTATCGCGAACGCAAGCAACTCGGCCGCAACCTCGCGCCGCGCGTGATGTCGCTCCTCAAAGGCGACCTCGAACACGCGGTTTTTGGCTTCATCCCGAACACGTCGGAAACTTCGTACCTCGGTTTGATCGAAGAACTCGGCGAAACGCGACAACGCGTCGCTGCCGAGCGTATTTGGCGCATGGTCGAGTCGGGCACGGCAACGCGCGAGTCGATTCAATCGGCACTCACAGGCCGTGTGCGCGGCGAGAAAATCGCGCACAAAGACCAGCGTTTGCGCACATTCATCACGCACGATGCCGCGCGCAAGGATCTCGTGAATCACATTTACGACATCACGCGCGGGACGGTTTTCCCCGATGACACGCTCGTCGTTGTCGATGACTCCATCGTGCGCGGAACGACGTTGCGTGAGTCGATCATCACAATGCTTGCGCGACTCAATCCGAAGGCGATGGTTGTTGCGAGCGCAAGCCCGCCGATCATGTATCCCGATTGCTACGGCATCGACATGAGTCAACTCGGGCGATTCATCGCGTTCGAAGCGGCAGTCTCACTCGCACGTGAGCGCGGCGCAGAAGCGGTGCTCGCCGAAATCGAAGCGAAGTGCGAAGAACAGTCGAATCGAGCGCCAGAGAAGATGAAGAACCACGTCGCGCTGCTCTACGACCTCTTCTCTCATGAGGAGATCGAGCGGAAAGTCGCCGACCTCATCCGATCGAAAGCGCTCACGTGGCGCGGCGAGATCACCGTGCTCTATCAAACGGTCGAGGGTCTGCGATCTGCGATGCCAGAGCACACCGGTGACTGGTACTTCACGGGGAACTACCCAACACCGGGCGGTTATCGGGTCCTCAACACCGCGTATCTCAACTGGCGACGCGGCCGTGATGGCGCGCGGGCGTACTGAACAGGGCCGTTTGTCCGATTTGAGGCGCGAAGAGGCTTGTCGATGCATGGACCGACGCGTGCAGCAATGCCTGCGTCGACACCTGCCTCAACGGTTGCATGCACGTGCGCACCCACGGTTCCCCTCTAAAGTGACATCGCAGAGGCCGACCTCTCCGCCGCATCACGTTCTCTCCGTCCCTATCCCTTGACGGAGACGGGCGTTTCCGCTCTACTCTCCCCTTCCCCCAAAGATCCGCTCAGCGGCTTCGGGGGATTTCGCAGCGCTGCGGTTTCGCTTCTCTGCGACGACTCGGCTCTGTACGTACGAACGAAATCGAACGAAACTTTTCAACGGAAGCTCTCAAATATGTCGCGCTATCTCGGTCCGAAGGTGAAGCTCTCGCGCAAGGTCGGCGTCCCAATCGCGGATACTCCGAAGCACACCACGAAGCGTCAGCTCGTCGTTCCAGGCGTGCACGGCGCGCGCGGACGTCGCCAGAAGGCGTACGGCATCCGCAAGGATGAGAAGCAGAAGGTTCGTTTCCACTACAACGTGCTGGAGCGTCAGTTCCGCCGTTACCTCGTTGAAGCAGGCCGTCGCCAAGGCAACACCGGCGAAGTGCTCCTTCAACTTCTTGAGCTCCGTCTCGACAACGTGCTCCGTCGCGCTGGTTTCTCGCGCACGATTTGGGGCGCGCGTCAGCTCGTCGTCCACGGCCACGTGAAGGTCAACGGCGAGAAGGTCGATCGTCCTTCGTTCTCGCTCTCGGTCGGTGACGTCGTCACCGTCAAGGAGAAGGCGCAGAAGCTCTGCCGCGAGCAGATGGAATCGATCCCGGGTCACCAAGTTCCAGGTTGGATCGCTGTGAACCCCGCTGAACTCTCGGCGAAGTGCGTTTCGAACCCGACCTCGGATCAGATCCCCTTCGACGTCAACACCAACCTGATCGTCGAGTTCTATCGCTAAAGCCGCGTCGATCTGGGCCGCCTTTTGGCAGCCCGCATCTCTACCGGTTTCGTATTGAGTTTTCCGAGGCCGGAGCACCTGCTCCGGCCTCGTCGTTTTTTGCAGTACGTGACACGGAATCCCGATTTCCTTTTCGGACCTCAACGTGTTCACAGAACTCACGGCAAGATCTTTCCGATACCCTCCCCCTAGCCATGCTTAAGTTTCTTCGTCAGTACAACCAGTGGATCCTCGTGGTCGGCGGAACCCTCCTCCTGATCACCTTCCTCATGCCGACCGCGATCCAAAGCTGCGCCCAGCAAAGCGCCGTTTCGGGAGCTGTTTGGGCGACCTACTCCGGTGGTAAAACCATTACCGGAGCCGACCTCGAGAACGCGCGCCAAGAGATTCGCGTGGTCGAACTCGTCGGCAATCGCCTGATCACGCAGATCGGGGCCGATCGTGAACCCGCGCACTGGTGGCTTCTCGCACACGAGGCAAAGGTGTCCGGCCTCGTTGGTGATCTCGGCGATGGCGAAGCCCTCGTCGCAGCGATCGCCGCCCAACGCGCAGAACAGGCGAAGACCAATCCTAACGTCGTCGGTACGACGCCCGATCAGATGCTCTCGCTCCTTGTGCGCGAGTCGCGCGCAAACCGAGAGCTCGTTCTTGGCGCACTCGCGAAGTTGCAAGGCGTGAATCGCTTGGTCAACCTCGCATCGAACGTCGATCGCATCAGCGACCGCCGCTTCGAGAATTCGATTGCCCTCGCATCGCTCGGCCTGACTGGCAGCGTCACGATCATCGACGCGCGCAAGCCGCTCGCGATCGAAACAGCGACCGCGGACGACGCTGCGCTGCAGGCGCACTTCACGAAGTTCGCCGACAAGGCCGCGCCTGCTGCTGGAGCGGTCGGCCGCGACAACTTCGGCTATCGCGTTCCAGATCGCTTCAAGATCGAGTGGATGCGTATCCCCAAGGCGTCCGTGGATGCCACGATTGCGAATTCGCCAGAACTCGCGACGCTCGCCCTGAAGAAGCGCTTTGCGCAGAACCCCGCGAAGTATGGCGCACCAACCGATGGTTCCGCCACCTTCGCGACATACGAAGCCACGGTTCGCACGAAGACCCTCGAAGAACTCGCGCAAGCGCAACTCGATGCGATCTCCAAGTTCGCGACAGATCAACTTGCCCTCGCGCAACGTTCGCTCAAGCGCGACGGAACCTACTTCGTGCTCCCGTCGGATTGGACGAGCCAGATGCCTGCGCTCGATCAACTCGCGCAATCGATCGCGACCGAG
>JAIYCA010000273.1 GCA_027488265.1 Planctomycetaceae bacterium | reverse complement strand
GCTGATCCACAGGCCGTTTTTCCCGCACAAACGTCCAGGCGCCACCGGCGGCACGACGGGGAAACTCCCCTGTCCACTTGTCATGCCGGTGACACGCTGCGTGCCACGAATCGATGCGGGAAGATCTTTGCCAGCATTTGCGTAGAGCGCTTCTTTCGGATCAAAGAGATCGATGTGTGAGAAGCCTTCGCTTTGGAAGAGGCACAAGACACGCTTCGCCTTTGGCGCGAAATGCGGCAAATTCGCAAGGCCGCCCGTCACGCTGCGCGCATTTCCACCGAGCACGTGCATCGGCGACGCGAGTGCACGCCTGCCGCCGAAGAGCTGTTCACCAAGCATCGCACCGAGCGCGATCGCGCCAATTCCGTGCGCGCTGCGGCCAATGAAACTCCGTCGCGTGAGAAACGCAAGACGTTCGTCGATGGATTGCGCGTCCTGTGGTGATGAAGACTTGTCTTGCATGAAGGCCTCGTCGATGAACGACACTCTGCTAGTTGCGCGTCACGATCTCGCTCAAGTTCAAAATCAACGCTGCGACTTGTGTCCACGCGGCGTGCTCTTCCGGCGCGATCGATGCGTTGCGCGCCGATTCGCCATGTGCAAGTAACGCGTCGGCCGACGCACGATCCGCCGCAAACTCCGCGCGTTCGCGTGCCAATGCGCGCGACAAAACGTCCATCTCACGCTCATCGGGCGCACGTGATGTTGCTTCGCGGAACGCCCACTCGAGTCGGCGCGCATCGTCGCCACCAAGCGCGAGCGCACGCTCGGCGAACGCGCGCGCAGCCTCGACAAATTGCACATCGTTGAGAAGCACCAGCGCTTGGAGCGGCGTGTTCGTGGTCGCGCGATCGACGACACACACTTCGCGATTCGGCGCATCAAACGACGCCATATTCGGCGGCGGCATCGTGCGCTTCCAATACGTGTACAAGCTGCGGCGATAGAGCTTGTCGCCGTGATCTTGCACAAACGTCTGCGCCGTCGCGGGGCTCGAACCGAAGTGACTGATCTCGCGCCACGGATCACCAGGCGTGTATGGATTCACGCTCGGCCCGCCGAATTGTTTGACGAGCAGCCCGCTCGTCTTGAGCGCGTGATCGCGAATGAGCTCAGCAGGAAGTCGAAAGCGAGGGCCCCGCGCGAGCAAGCGATTCTCTGGATCGAGTTGCTCTGCACCATCAGCGCCATACTCCGTTGCCGACGACTGTCGATACGTGCGGCTCATGACGATCGCTTGCACCAATCGCTTCACGTTCCAGCCCGATTCGACAAAGTCGACCGCGAGCCAATCGAGCAATTCAGGATGCGACGGCACTTCGCCTTGCATGCCAAAATCTGCCGCGGTTTTGACGAGCCCAGTTCCGAAGAAGATTTGCCAAATGCGATTGACCGCCACGCGCGCAACCAGCGGATTTTCAGGTGAAATCGTCCACTGAGCGAGCGACAAGCGCGTTTGCGGCGCAGCGTCGGAAGAAGTTGAAAGCGCGCTGAGCGCCGACGATTTCGACAGAACTTCGGGTGTACCCGCCGTCACAACTTCGCGCGGATCGGCGTAGTTCCCGCGATGAAGAATGCGTGTTTCGCGCGGCGTTGGCGCGGTATCCATCACGAGCGCGTCGAAGGATTCGGTGCGCACCGCGAGTCGCTCGCGCGCGTTCGCAAGTTCGCTGCGCAGCGCGAATGTTTCTGGGGCATAGCGCGCGAAGTGTGCGCGAAGCGCATCGTTGAGTAGAGGATCTCGCGCGCCCGCGGCGGGGTTCACAAGAGCGTCCACCAGATTCGCGGGCAGATTCGTCCCGTCGTCGGTTCCCGTGACGAGGAAGAACTCCATGCGCTTTGCCGCGATATCGCCGTAGCGGCCGAAATTGACCTGCACAGTGAAGTGTGTCGCGAGCGCTGGATCGAGCGGCTCTTTGAATGTCACCGTGAGATGCACCGGCCCGTCGGTTGCGAGATCTGGAATCCACGCGGTGTCGCCGCGCGTTTCAAGGACGCCATCGGGGCGCCCATCGCCAGCGAGATCCACGCGTCCGCTCGGCAACGCAGGCTCCACCCAACTGTTCGCGGTCGCACTCGCGAGTTCTGCGATGCGATAGAGATTCACTTGGTCGCCTGGCACCGTTCCCGCGCTCACCGTCACGCTCGTCACCGCGAAACGATTCTTCCCGTTCTCGCCGCCGCCATAGCCCCAACCCGCTTGCGGCGCGTCGGGCGATGGATGCATCACGATGCGCAAGCCCGTGATCGGCGCGCGCTTCTCGGCAAGTTGCGCGGCCGCTTCTTTCGTTGGTTCGAGCGCCATATCGAACGCGAGGAACGACATCGGACGCTTCACGCACGCGAATCGCTCATCGACGATTTCGAATCCGCTGCCGGTGTTCGGCGTACTCATGCGCGTCACACGCGTTGGATAAAGCGCGAGATTCGCGCCGCGCGCGCGGAGTTTCTCGAGTTCGCGTGCTTCCCACGCCGCAACGGCGCTTAGATCGGGATTCGCCATGCGCTCTTCGAGCTCCGCGATCTTCATCCGCAAGTGATTCTCTTCGCGCGTCACGAGCACGCTCTTCACACGCGCTGTTGGTGCCGCGTTGACACCACCATCGCCGCCGTGTGCCGGCTCGGTTGTTTGATTGAAGTACGCGAAGAGTTGGTAGTACTCGCGCTGCGAGATCGGGTCGTACTTGTGATCGTGGCACTGCGCACACGCGAGCGTGAGCCCGAGCACGGCTTCGCCGTACGTTTTCACGCGATCTGCGCCGTAGGTGACGAGGTTTTCTTCGGCGATCGTTCCGCCTTCATGCGTGATCATCGCGTTCCGCTGAAAGCCGGTCGCGGTGATTGTTTCTTCGTTCTTGTCTGGAAGCAGATCGCCTGCGATTTGCTCGAGCAAGAAGCGGTCATACGGCTTGTTCTTGTTGAACGCGTTGATGACGTAATCGCGCCAAAGCCACGCATGTCGACCACCATCGATCGAGAATCCGTTCGTGTCGGCGTATCGCGCAGCATCGAGCCACGGAAGCGCCATTTTCTCGCCGAAGTGCGGGCTCGACATGAGTGTGCGCACGTACCGCTCGTAGTAGTCGGGCGCGGTATCGCGGACAAATGCTGCGACTTCGCCCGTACTCGGTGGAAGCCCCGTCAAATCAAGCGCGAGTCGTCGCGCGAGCGTAGCGCGCGAGGCTTCGCGCGATGTTTCTTTTGCACTCGTCACACCTTCTCGCTCCAAACGTGCGCGAACAAACGTGTCGATCGCTTGAATCGTTTCGAGTGGTTGAGCGGGCTGACGTGCGGGCTGACGTGCGGGCTCGCGCGCGTTCGGCGGCGCGAGACCGTCGAGTGGAGCGAGCGGCGCGTTCAACGCGATGTCCGCGAGCGGCATTTTCTTCGGCGCGACAAACGCCCAGTGCTCGGCGTACGGCGCACCGGCCTCGATCCACGCGCGAATCTTCGCTTTGTCTTCCTCGGTCAGCGCGCGGTGTGATTCCGGTGGCGGCATGACATCGTCGGCATCGGTCGACGTGATGCGTTTCCAGAGTTCGCTCGCCGCGAGATCGCGTGGCTTGATCGCGGTGATGCCGTCTTCGCTCGTCGCGTACGCCGCTTCGGCGACATCGAGGCGGAGGCCCGCCTTCCGCGCGTGCGCGTCGGGGCCGTGGCAGGCATAGCAGTTCGCCGAGAGAATCGGCCGAATGTCGCGATTGAAGTCGATGGCGGTCGCGCTCAAAGCGACTGCCGAGGCTGCCGAGGCTTGCGCGCCGAACAGACCAACGAACGTTGCGAGGATCGGAACCGAAGACCGCAGGACTGGAAATCTCGCGGCTGTAAGTGCTGGCAAAGCGCCTGAACGAGCACTGGGACGAAGCATCTTCGCAAGATACGACAGCCTCATTCCACGGCCAAACCAAAGTCATCCAAAGTACAAACAGACCTGACATTTGGTCTGACCCAGTGGAAGATTTGGTGACGCGCTTTCTCGCGCAAAATGAAAAGCGCCCGCCAAGTCGATTGCTTTGCGGGCGCTTGAGATTGCTGTGATTTCTGACGATTCGTGCGCGTGGATACTTCGATCACGCGCGTTCATGACGCACCGTTATGACGCGCCGTTACAACGCACCTTCGTTACGCGCTTTGCACGTCGCGCGTGCGCGTCGACTTCGCTGCGAGTCGATCGGGCGCGGGCAGGCGGACCTTGCTCGCGAGGCCCAACTTCTCGAGCGTGCGGATGATGACCCAGCTCGAATCGAACTGCCACCACTTGAGTCCGTGGCGCGCGCTCGCGGGGAACGCGTGGTGGTTGTTGTGCCAACCTTCGCCGAACGCGAGGATGCCGAAGATCGGGTTGTTGCGGCTTTCATCGCCCGACGCGTAATCGCGGCTACCCCAAATGTGGCAGACGCTGTTGATGCTCCACGTGACGTGGTGCAGCACGCAGATACGCACGATGCCACCCCAGAGGAATCCGAGGAAAGCGCCCATCCACGTCATCGTGACGAGTCCGCCGATTGCGGCGGGAATCAAAAGCCCAAGTGCGACCCACAGCGGGAAGAGTTGGTTGATGCGCACCGTGGTGCGGTCGGCGAGAAGATCGGGGACATAGCGCTTCATATCTGCGCGCAGATCCTCGAAGAGCCAACCCATGTGCGCGTGAAGGAAGCCCTTCACCGCGCCACGCACGCCAGGGCCGTGGCCCGCGTGTGGCGAGTGCGGATCGTGCTCGTGATCGCTGTGTTGGTGATGCTTGCGGTGCGTCGCGCACCACCAGATCACCGGACCTTGCGTCGCCATGCCGCCGAAAATCGCGAAGAGGACCGCAACCGGCCCGCGCGTCGCAAACGACTTGTGCGTGTAGAGACGGTGGTAGCCGATCGTGATGCCGAGGCCCGAGATGATGTACATCCCAACGAGAAGCCCAACGTAGAGCCAGCCGAAGTAGCCGCCCCACGCGAGGATCATCGCGCCAACGAGCGCCAACGGCGGAACGATGACGGCGGCCGCCGTCGCGAGTCGCACTGCAAGCGGTGCCTGGCGCAGTGCGGCTTCAGCGGTCAACGCCGCGAGATCCGCTTCAGATGGAGCGGTCGTCGCATCGGAGGTCGGGTTTGCGGCGGGATGTGGAATAGGCGCAGCGTGACGGCCTGCTGGCACAGCAACCGCGGGAGCCATCCCAACAGGGCCGGGCAGAATGTCGAGTTCACGCAAGATCGATGCGTCAACGGCGAGTACGGCGGTTTCTTCTGGCGACTGTGACACTCGAGTTCCTCAAGATTTCGAGCGAAGCAACGCTCGACAACAACGCAAACGACGATGCAGCGATCGACGCGGCGCTTTTGCGCAGCAAGGAACGCCACAGGAGATGGAAAGTCTACCCCTCCGCGCAAGGGAAGTCTGCGCGATTCGGCCGATTCACGAGATTGAAGTGATTGAATTGAGAGTCTTTCTTGTGTGAATGCGGACGTGATGTGGTCTGCCTGAGCGCGCGAAGAGGGCCAAAATGGAAAGCGCGCTGCCGAGAAACTTGGCAGCGCGCTTGTCGGAGGAGTGCGGTCAGCGTCGCGGCTCGCGGTTCGTATCAACCGCGGGCGCGAGCTTGAGAACCAGCATTAGAAGTCGACTTTGATACCTGCGTAGACCTTGAGATCGTTCGAGGTGCCTTGATCGGCCTCAACGTACGAGTCGTATTCGTCACGCACACCCGCCGTGCCTTTGAGGTCACCCTTCGGGCTGAGCGCGATTTCGTAATCAAGTCGAATGATGAAGCGGTACTCACCGAAGTTTTCGAGGTCGGGATAGAACTCGAAGCCTTGCTTCAGAGCCGAGCGCTCATCGATCTTCCACACGAGTTCGTCGGCGAGGAGAAGTTCGGGCGTCCATGTCGAGTCGGGGAATTCGTAACTCGCACCAGCACCGAGCCTGACCTTGAGCGCCAATGGATCGCCCTCAAAGATGCGGTAACCAGGACCTGCGTAGGCACCGATGCGCTGCTCCCACGCTTGGAACTCGTCGTACTGGTAGTTGCCCTGTACGAATGCCTCCCACTTCGAGCCCTTGAAGAGGAACTCTTCAAGACCTTGGACGAGGAGGTTGTTGTCGGTGTTCTCACCGTTGGCCGTCTGGAAGTAATACTCAGCCGTGATCGTGGTGCGATCCGCCTCGCTCTCACGCTTCGCAGTACCTGCGACGCGAATGTCCCAGTTCGACTTGTCATCGCTCTCGCTACCGGTGAGGCCGAGGCTCAAGCTGAACTTCCAGCTTCCATCGGGCTTCGCGGGCGGTGGCGGCGCAGGCGCGGGCAGAACAGCGACCGGCGGTTCAGGCGCAGCGGCGGGCGCGGGTGTGGTGGCCACGGCTTGTTCAGCGCCCGCTTCTGCAGGCTTTTCACCAGTTTGCGCCGCAGTTGGCGCGGGCGTCGTCACTGGAGGCGTCGTCACTGGAGCTTTCGTGACGCTCGCGATGCGCTCGCGCGCAACTTCGATGCGGCCGAGTGCAGGGTGATCGAGCGTGACAGCGGTGTCGGACTCGCCGACGATCTTGCCGCGAAGGACGTCGCCTCCGACAAGCGTAATCTCGTCGCCATCCGCGAATGCGAGGGTCGTGCTTGCGAGCGCGAGCAACATGCACGCAGTGAGCTTTGAAGTCATCGATTTCTCCGGAAGAAGTGAGCACGGACGGTAGCGGAGCACGAAGAGAACTGCAAGCATAAACGCGCCGAAGAGGCAGAAGGAAGCAAGCGATGCATCCAACCGACGAGGATGACATTGAGAGCGATGGCACGTACCGAGTTGCGCCTGAAGACATGAAGCGCGACGACATGAAGCGCGACGCGCAGGAATTGCGTCGTGTGCGTGAGGTGAAGCCGACTCGTGCGGCAACGACTCGCTCGTCTGAAACTCGGGAAGCTCACACGCAGGACGACGAAACTGAAGGTGATGAGCATGGAGGCGAGGAGAGCGACGAAAACCACGACGAAAGCCACGACGAAAACCACGACGACTCGCTTCCGCCACCGATCTCGCGGCCTGCGAATCCGAAGCCTTGGCTCGTCATCGCAGCTGCCACAACTGCATTTCTCATGATCGCGTGGCTCGCGGGCGCACCGCAACTTGTTGTTCCTGAACCGAGTTCGGATGGCTCGCCCATCATTCCTGAACTTGGATTCTTCGAGCGTTTGGCTGGTGTTGCGCGCACGGCGGTGTATCTCGCGCTCGCGACACTTGGCGGCGTCTTCGGCGTGCTTTGTCTCGCGTTTCTGCGGCAACGACCGGTGGGCGACGTCATCGCGCTCTTCGCGAAAGTGCTTGCAATCGTCGCTATCGGCATGCTCGTGTGGCTTGTTCCAAGCGAGATCCGCTTTGTGAAGCAGACGCTGAACGTACTCGGTGTGCCGCTCCTCGCAGGACTCTGCGCGATGCCAGTGTTGCGCCTCGCCCCGCGCGACGCAGCGCTCGCGACCGCGTTCACGATGATGGGAATGCTGCTCCTCGTGCTCGTGGCCCACACGGTCGTGTGGGCGGCGGGATGAGAGTCGGGCAGCCACGCAGCGTCACGCGTGCGCCGGAACGCCGCGCACCGTTGCGCCATCGGGAACGTTTGACGTAACCACCGAACCCGCGCCGACCACGGCGTTCGCACCGATACGGATATTCGGAAGAACCACCGCGCCAGCACCGACAAGCGCGTCTTCACCAACCACGACGCCACCGCAGAGCACGGCTCCCGGCGCGATATGTGCGCGTGTTCCGATGATCGAATCGTGCTCGACGACCGCGCGTGTATTGATGATGGCGTGAGCGCCAATCACCGCTCGCGCCTGCACGATCGCGCCGGCTGCGATGAAGGCACCTCGTTCCAACGTTGCGCTCGGCGAAACGATCGCGAACGGGTCGAGGATCGCGTCCACAACACCTTCCGCAAAGGCGCGTACCCACCGCCTTCGCAAT
>JAIYCA010000002.1 GCA_027488265.1 Planctomycetaceae bacterium | reverse complement strand
AGTGTACCGTCGGAGGCTTCACCGCCTTAAGAAGAACGGAAACTCGTTACGCTTCGCGCCCATGCAAGAGCAGCCGTCCGCACATCCCACTTCGCATCCGCATCCCGATCACGGCGGCGCCAACTGGGGCAACCGTTTTGCGAAGGCGTTCGCGATCCTTGGATCCGTCGCGCTCGTCGCGCTTCTCTTCCTCGCACCGCACGGCGAGAAGGCTTCGCACGCCATCGCCGAGTCGTGGTGGATCGGTGTCCTGCCCTTCGGATTCCTGCTCGCGGCGATCGCCGTCTTTCCGCTGCTCCCGGGAATCTCGCATTGGTGGCACTCGAACCTCAACCGCTACGTCGTGTCGCTTCTCGCGGCGGGCAGCGCGCTCTGGTTCATCGGCGCGACCGAAGGCGCCATCGGTGTCGGCAACGCGCTGCACCACGCCGTGCCCGCGGAATACGTGCCGTTCATGTCGCTCCTCTTTGCGCTCTACGTGATCGCGGGCGGTCTGCGCATTGAGACGCCCTTCGACGGACGCACGCGCGAAAATCTATCGATCCTCGCGGTCGGCGCGCTCGTCGCGAGTTTCGTCGGAACGACCGGCGCAGCGATGGTGCTGATCCGCCCGTTGCTTGAGTCCATTCGCCGCCGCAAGTACCGCGCGCACTCGGTGATTTTCTTCATCTTCATCGTCTGTAACTGCGGCGGATGCCTTCTCCCGATCGGCGACCCACCGCTCTTCATGGGCTACCTCCGCGGCGTGCCCTTCTTCTGGACGTTGGGACTTTGGAAAGAGTGGCTCATCGTCAACGGGCTGTTGCTCGTGGCGTACGCCGCGATCGATGCGCACCTCTTCAAGAAGGAACAACGCGAAGTCCGCACCGCTGACGACCACAAGCGCTTCCGACTCGAGGGTGGCATCAACATTCCGTTGCTCGCGGCTGCGATTGCGGCCGTCGCTCTCATTGTTCCTGGCGCCAAAGTACTCGGCACCGAATTCGTCGCTCCTGCGTTTGCACGCGAGGGCATGCTGCTCGGACTCGCTGGACTCAGCATGTGGCTGACGCCCAAGGCTGTGCGACAGGCAAACCGCTTCGAATTCGGTGCGATCATCGAAGTCGCCGCGATCTTCATCGGGATCTTTATCGCGATGCAAACGCCGCTCGCAGTGCTCTCCGCGAAGGGGCCGGAACTCGGGATCGAGTCGCCGATCGCGTTCTATTGGATCACTGGCGCCCTTTCGAGTTTCCTCGACAACGCGCCGACCTACGTGGTGTTCCTGCAGGTCGCGTCCACGCTGCCCCACGTCGCGACCGAGACATACATTCAAATCACCGGCGGCGAGATTCGCGAAGATCTCCTCACGGCGGTCTCGCTCGGCGCCGTGTTCATGGGTGCGAACACGTACATCGGAAACGGCCCAAACTTCATGGTGAAAGCGATCGCCGAGAGCGAAGGCGTCGCGATGCCGAGCTTCTTTGGCTACATGGCGTGGTCGGTCGGCATTCTCGTGCCGCTGCTCGCGCTCGCCGAAATCTTCTTCCCATGATGAGACCATGATGAGGCCATGATCACACCGTGATCCAGCACCGCGGGGCGCCGGTTAGGCGGTGAGATCACACATGCGGCGCACAGCGAGTCCTCGGCGCTCTGCGAGATCGAGGAGCGCCGACGTCACGGCGAGTGTGTGCGCTTCCGCATCGGGGCGATTTCTTCCGCGGTCGTGGCTGTGAAGCAACACAACGCCACCACCTGAGGCTTCCACAGCCCTCACGATCGCATCGACCGACGGACACGTTGCGAAGGTGTCACCGGAGTCGTGCGTCCACAGGTCGAACGCGAGCTGGGCTTTGCGAACGGCGAGATAGGTCTGGACGGTCACGCGTCCGCATGGTGGGCGAAAGCGGGTTACGTGGCGCTTTGCACTTTGCACAACGGCCAAGCCGTTTCGGAAGTCAGCGACCGCTGTTCGCGGAGCCACGCGAAACGCATCGAGATGGCCGAATGAATGCGTCGCGATCTCGTGTCCGTCGCGTTCGAGTTCCTCGATCCACGCGCTCTGGCCCTCCGCGCGCGACTCAAGTAGATAGAACGTCGCATGCGCACGCCGCGCTCGCAGCAGCTCGAGAAGTCGCGTTTGCATGCTCGAAGAGGGGCCGTCGTCGTAGGTCAGCACGAGCGATCCGCGACTCGCTGCCTCAAGTCGTCGCCGCAGCATCGGGCGAAGGACGCCGTGACCAATCGCGATACTGCTCGCCCGCAGCGTCGGCGCGACAGCGACTCCGGCTGCCAAGCAGCCGAGCGCAAGTCCGACGTTGTCGAGTAGCGCGTTCAATGTTCGTGAACCTCAAGCCTTCACACTCCAACACGACGCTGCGCGCGTGCGGACCGTCGTGTCGTATCGGAATGGCCAACTATTGAACTTCAGCCGAAGTTCCCGCGCGCACCTTGCCCGAGCCCGGATCTTTCTTCGCCATCGAGGCGTAAATCACGCTTTGCACGATGACGCTCTCGCCAAGCAAGCGACCAACGCGCTCGGTCGCTTGATCGAGTGTCTTGAACTTGT
>JAIYCA010000029.1 GCA_027488265.1 Planctomycetaceae bacterium | reverse complement strand
CCGTTGCAACCACGACCGCGATACCACGCGTCGAGATTTGCCGTGCCTTCTGCGTCGAAATCAATCTTCGACGAAGGCGAAGGCTTCTCGCCCAGTGCTTCGCGACCCGCGAATCCAAAGATGCCGTCACCACCGTGCGTGGTACTGTTGAGCGCCACGACGTTGCGCGAGCACTGCTCAAACATGAGAATTCCTGCGGAATCTTGCCCTCGGTTATAGACGCCGTGCGAGTAGCCACGAATGCAGAAGTCGAATGCGTTGCGGCAGATCACGTTGTCCGACGAACGCCACATCGCAAGGCCCCAACCCGAAAGAAACGAGCAGTCGTTGTCGTAGAACTTCGAGTGGTGCACCGAAGAAAGCACGATGCCATTCTGGGTGCGCCGCGCGCGCACCTCGCGCACCGTCACTTCGCGCGCGTTTGAAATCGCAAGGCCCGCGCCGTGTTGCGCGAGTTGTTCACCGCGATCATTCTCGTGCGGATACAACCAATCCGAGGCGTCTTCCTTCTCAGGCGACGACTTCAGCAGTTGCGCGTAATTGTCCGAAACGTCGAGCCGCTCGAAGGTCGCTCCGTCGCATCGATCGCCATCGATTCCGATCTTGAACCCGCGCACGCCGCCATTTCGAAGGGTGACGGACTTCGCGGCGACGACGATGCCCGTTCCGGTGAAAAGCTCCGGTCGCGCGGGATTCGGCCCCGCGTCGAGACTCGATTGGAGCGTGCCACCACCAAGATCAACCGTGATCCCGTCGGCGACGATACGTACGACTCCGTTACCGTCGGTGTCCGCGATGGGCTTCGAGAAAACGAGGACGCAGGACTCCCTGATCTCGATGTTGTCGCGGTCGACTTCCACGCGCAGCACGGGCGTGGCCGCGACACCCTGCGCCGGCGGCGCAACGCCCGCCGACTGCGAGTCGGGCAGCACCCCCAAAGACAGCAGAACGACCGTAGCGAACAGCATCCGCGCAGCGTACCGCCCGGGCGAGCGAGGGTCACACCCGCATCTCTCACGGGTTTCACCCGCACGTACCACGGGTTACACTCCCCGCCCCATGGTTCGTATCACCCTTCCCGACGGTTCTGTGAAAGAGTTCGCCAACGCCCCCACCGTGGGCGAGGTCGCCGCCTCGATCGGCGCAGGTCTTGCGAAGAGCGCGCTCGGTGGCCGCGTCGGCACGACGGGCGCAAACCTCGCGAAAGACGGCGAACTCGTGGACCTTGCGCACCCGATCGAAAGCGACTCGTCGCTTGCGATCGTGACCGCGAAGAACCGCGACGGCACGGTGAGCCCGGACGCGCTTTACCTTCTCCGCCACTCGTGCGCGCACGTGATGGCTGAAGCGATTCAGCGGCTCTATCCAGGCGTGCAACTTGTGTACGGCCCGCCGCTCGAAACGAACTTCTACTACGACATGCTCTTCCCCGATGGGAAGGTGATGTCGGCCGACGACTTCGAGAAGGTCGAAGCCGAAATGGCCAAGATCGTCGCGGAAAACCGCCCATTCACGCGCTACGAACTGCCGATTGCTGACGGCATCGCGAAGCTTGAGAAGGAAGGCTCGAAGTTCAAACTCGACAACGCGCAGCGCGCGGTCGAAGCGGGCTCGAAGTCACTCTCGTGGTACGCAACCGGCGAACCCGGCAAGAACTGGGAAGACCTCTGCCGCGGCCCGCACGTGCCGGCGACGGGCAAGATCGGCGCGTTCAAAGTGCTGTCGCTCGCATCGAGCTACTGGAAGGGCGACGAGAAACTCGATCGACTCACGCGCGTCTACGGCACCGCGTTCGCGACCAAGGAAGAACTCGAGCAGTACGCGCGCCTCCAAGAAGAAGCGCGACGCCGCGATCACCGCACGCTCGGCAAGCAACTGCGGCTCTTCCACATCGATGAAATGGTCGGCCAGGGACTCATCCTTTGGACGCCGAAGGGCTCGATTGTTCGCAACGAACTCCAGAACTTCATCGGCACCGAACTCCGCAAGCAGGGTTACCACCAGGTCTACACGCCACACATCGGCAAACTCGATCTCTACAAGACGAGCGGACACTTCCCCTACTACAAGGAGTCGCAGTTCCCCGCGATCGTCGAGGGCGATGACCTCACGAAACTCTGCGATTCGGGCTGTTCCTGCGGCGAACTCGTTGCGCGGATCGATGGCGTGAGCGCGCAGTTCGCGCGCGAACTCAACGAACGCACCGGCCGCGAAGTGATCGCGCAGGATCGCGTGATGGACGCGGACAAACTCATCAACGGCTTCCTCCTGAAGCCGATGAATTGCCCGCACCACGCGAAGATTTTCGCGAGCGAACCGCACAGCTATCGCGATCTTCCAGTGCGCCTCGCGGAATTCGGCACGGTCTATCGTTGGGAGCAATCAGGCGAACTCAACGGCATGACGCGCGTCCGCGGTTTCACGCAAGATGACGCGCACCTCTTCGTGCGCGAAGATCAAGTCGCGGAAGAAGTGCTCGGTTGCCTTTCGCTCGTCAAGATCATTTTCGCGACGCTCGGCATGCACGAATACCGCGTGCGCGTTGGCTTGCGTGATCCGGACGGCACGAAGTACGTCGGTGACCCGGCAAACTGGGACAAGGCTGAGCAAGCGTGCCGCGATGCGGCGAAGACGCTCGGTGTGCCGTTCAGCGAGGAACCAGGCGAAGCCGCGTTCTACGGGCCAAAGATCGACTTCGTTGTGAAGGACGTCATCGGCCGCTCGTGGCAACTTGGCACGGTGCAGGTCGACTACAACCTGCCCGTCCGCTTCGATCTCTCGTACACGGGGCAGGACAACAAGCCGCACCGTCCGGTGATGATCCACCGCGCACCGTTTGGCTCGATGGAGCGCTTCGGCGGCGTCCTGATCGAGCACTTCGCGGGCGCGTTCCCCTGCTGGCTGAGCCCAGAGCAGGTGCGCGTGCTGCCAATCTCCGAGAAGAGCGCGGCGTACGCGGACGAACTCGTAGCGGCGCTGAAGGCGCGCGGCGTTCGTGCGAGCGTCGACCACGGCAACGACCGCGTGCAGGCGAAGATCAAGGTCGCGGCCGAAGAGAAGATTCCGTACATGGCGGTCGTCGGACCGCGCGACGCGGAGAATCGTGTTGTCAGCGTCCGTGCGCGTGGAGTCGAGGCCAACCTCGGCGAAATGCCGTTCGATGC
Organism: Planctomycetaceae bacterium; assembly: GCA_027488265.1. GTDB lineage: Bacteria > Planctomycetota > Phycisphaerae > Phycisphaerales > SM1A02 > QWPT01. The sequence goes on along the minus strand of JAIYCA010000029.1, from coordinate 5,833 downwards.
GTTTGTCTCGGGAATCGCTGCGGAAATCGACGCGCGACTCTTGTCGGGGGCACCCGGCACAGTGCAGGCTGCGTTGACGAAGTGACGGGCTGAGTTGGAGTCGCGCCCGACTGCGGCGCGACTGTGCCTCGACAGCGCTGCGATAAGCACGCGACGATGTGCGCGGACGTGTCGCTTCATGCGTGCATGGCGTTCGCTCAGACGTCACGCGTCGTGTGAGACGTCAGCGGAGGATGCTGTACACAAGCGCCCCGAGTCCGGCCAGAACCACGAGCGCGCAGAACGCAACCCACACGCCGCGCGCCCACCCGACTCCCTCACGAGGCGAACGCGGTCCCTTCGCAAGGTTCGCGAGGCCGTCCACGATGAGCGAAAGCGCGTCAAGCATCAGATTTTCAGCATGCGCTGCTTTCGTTACGCAAGAATGCCGCGCACCAACTCGCCCTTCACGTCGGTCAGGCGATAGTCACGGCCCTGCGCGCGATAGACGAGTTTCTTGTGGTCAAGACCAAGGAGATGCAGCATCGTCGCGTGCAGATCGTGCACTTCGACCGGGTTCTCGACGATGTTGTACGAGTAATCGTCGGTCTTGCCCCACGTGATGCCCGGCTTGATGCCGCCGCCCGCGGCCCACACACTGAAGGATCGCGGATGGTGATCGCGGCCATAGTTGTCGCGCGAGAGTTGACCTTGCGAATAGACCGTGCGGCCGAATTCGCCAGCCCACAAGACGAGCGTGTCGTCGAGCAAGCCACGGCGCTTGAGATCTTTGATGAGCGCGGCCTGCGGCTGATCGACGGCCTTCGCCTGTGCACTGAGTTCGCCGGGAAGATTGCCGTGTTGATCCCAACCGCGCATGTACAACTGAATGAACCGCACGTCGCGCTCAGCGAGGCGCCGCGCGAGCAAGCAATTCGCCGCGAATGAGCCGGGCTTGTGGACGTCTGGTCCGTACATCTCGAGCGTGGCGGCGTCTTCGTCAGAGAAGTCGGTGAGTTCGGGCACCGACATCTGCATGCGATAGGCCATTTCGTGCTGCGCGATGCGCGCGCGCACTTCGGGATCGAGGCTTTCGTTGAACTCCTCTTCGTTGAGTTGCCCGACGAGATCGAGCATGCGACGACGATCTTCGCGCGTGACGCCCTCAGGGTCGCGCAAATAGAGCACCGGATCGCGGCCCGAGCGCAGACGACAACCTTGGTGTTCGCTTGGCAAGAAGCCGCTGCCCCAGAAGCGCGCGCTCAGCGCCTGCATGTTGCCGATTCCTTGCGTGATCATCACGACGAAACTCGGCAGATTCGCGTTCATGCTGCCGAGGCCGTAACTCATCCATGAGCCGAAACTCGGGCGGCCTGGCTGCTCTGAACCGGTTTGGAAGAACGTGATGCCAGGCTCGTGATTGATCGCCTGCGTGTGCATCGAGCGAATGAGGCAGATGTCACCGGCGACGCCGCCGGTGTGCGGCAGGAGTTCCGAGAGATAGACGCCGTCTTCGTTGTTGGCGTAGCGATCGAAGCGGAACTTCGTTGGTGCCACTGGGAAGCGCGATTGACCGCTGGTCATCGTGGTGATGCGTTGCCCGTTTCGGATCGAGTCTGGCAGATCCTCGTTGAAACGCTTCACGAGATCGGGCTTGTAGTCGTAGAGATCGAGCTGGCTCGGCGCACCTTCCATGTGGAGATAGATGACGCGCTTCGCCTTCGGCGCGAAGTGTGGGCCAGGCATGAACGCGGGCGCGCCTGCAGGCGTACCGTCGGCGGCGAGCAAGGGCGATGGCGACGCCGCGGCGTTCGCCGCGCGGCCCGCGAGCAGTTGCGCGAGCGCGACTCCGCCGAGGCCCGCGCCGAGTGTCGACGTGAACTTCGAACCGAGCGTTCCGAAGAATCGGCGACGGGTCATGTTGAGGAGGTATTCCTCGAGTCCGTCGGCGGGCGTTGCGCTGATCTTTGGCTTTGACATTGGTGACTCCCAAGATGGCGCCCGAAGACGCCACGCCAGACTTCCGCCTCAATCCTTCACAATCATCGCGTCGCTCGACAGCACGGCGTTCGCGAGCAATGTCCACGCCGCGACTTCGGACGCGGGGAATTCGGTCGTTTGTGGTGCGGCGCCAACCGCAAGCAACTGCGCTGCCGCGTCGGGCGCGGCGACGTATCGACGACGATTCTCTTCGAGCGTTGCGGCCATACGCGCGAGTGCCGCGTCGCTTGGTTGCGTACCCGTGGCGCGTCGGAAGAGAAGCGCCAAGCGCTCCGTGTCGTCGTTCGCTTCACGCAAGGTGCGCTCGGCAGTTGCGCGCGCAGCCTCGACGAATTGCGGGTCGTTCCACAAGACGAGTGCTTGCAGCGGCGTGTTCGTCACGAGACGTTTCGTCGTGCAGAACTCGCGCGTCGGCGCGTCGAGCGTCAGCATCGTTGGCGGCGGCGCCGCGCGCTTCCAATAGGTGTACATGCTGCGCCGCCAGATGTCGTCGCCCATCCCCTGTTCGTAGACGCGCGTGTTCGATTGGAGCATGGCAACTTCTTGCCACAAACCGTCGGGTTGATACGGCTTCACGCTCGCGCCGCCGGCGCTTTCTTTGAGAAGCCCCGCGACGTAGAGCGCCGAATCGCGAATCTGTTCGGCGGCAAGACGTTGACGCGGGAAGTACGTGAGCAGGCGGTTCCCTGGGTCGGCCGCCGCGATCTCGGGACGTACGCGCGAACTCTGGCGATACGTCGCGCTCGTCACGATGTCACGAAGCAACTTGTGGTAATCCCAACCGCCGTCGCGGAAGGAAACCGCGAGATAATCAAGGAGTTCTGGGTGCGTCGGCCACTCGCCTTGCAGGCCGAAATCGTCGCTCGTACGGACGATGCCCGCGCCGAAGAGCTGTTCCCACGCGCGATTCACGATCACGCGCGCGGTGAGCGGATTCGCATCCGACACCATCCATTGCGCGAGACCAAGGCGCGACTTCGGCATGTCGGCGCCAAGTGTGCCGAGCACGGCGGGCACCGCGCGTTCGACGCGGCGATTCATGTCGGGTTGGTCGTACGCGCCGCGCATGTGGACGTAGGTGTCGCGCGGCGTCGCCATCTCCTTCATGACCATCGTGCGCGGGGTGCCTTCGAGAAGCTTTCGCCGCTCGCCCTCGATGCGATCGATCTCGCCTTGCGCCGCGATGTAGGTTGGGGAGAAGCGCACGCGCCATGCGTTGCGTGCAGCGTCGCTTGCTTCTGCGCGGACGCGACCTTCGCCTGCAACAAGCGCGAGCATTTCTGGCGCAAAGACGTCTGCGGCGCGATCGGCGCGGTGGTAGAAGCCCGCCTGCCCGCCCGTATTCACGACCTTACAAACGAGGAAATTCTCGCCGGGAACAAGATCAATCGAGATGCGCTCTTGATCGGGCGCGACCGCGCGGGCGGTGCGTGCCTCGTGCACCAACTTGCCGTTGAGATAGACCTGCAAACCGTCGTCGGAGCCGAGCGAAAGATCGAGTTTGCGCGCCGTGGGCGAGTAGATCTGTCGCGCGACGTACTCGGCACCAACCGACGCAGCGAGCCCAACGGGCGATGCTTCGACCACGCCGGGCGCGTAACGCCAACCGTCTTCTTGGTCCTTCAACTTGAAGCGCGCACGACGATCAAACTGCGCACTCTTCTCGGGGCCGTACGTCATGTCGTACGCCGCCGCGGGTTCGCCGAAGAACGGACCCGCGATGTACCAACCGCTGCGTGCGTCGGGGAGCCGCGCGAGTGACTCGCTCGACGCCTGCATCGGCGTCATGCGTACGCGGCCAAAGATGTGACGCGCGTACGGTGATTGATAGCTGAGTGTGACTCGGAGTTCAGTGCCGCCTTCGAAGCCGAAGGCCTTCGCCGCGGCAAAGAGCGCGGTGCGCTGGCCACCAACCTCGTGGCCGCGCACGGCCCACTGACGACCCTCGTTCTTCGAGAGCGCGTTGACGACGCGATAGTCGCCGTTTTCTTGCTCGTAATCGGCCCACGCCCATACGAGTTCGACCGGCTCGCGACGCGACGGATCGGCGACCGAAATCGCTTCGACCGCAATGTGGTCGAGGACAGCGTTGCCATTCTCCGCGCGACCGACACGGCCACCTGCGAGCGACGGATCAGTGAGCGCTTCGAAGAGGAGTACGCGTAAATCGGTGGCGTCGGTGCGCAGGACGATCGTGTGGACGTCGTCGGCGGGATTCGTGCCGCTTGCAAGCACCGAGCCATCGGGCTGCGCCGTGAGCGTTGCACCTTGTGCGCTCTTCGCCTCCGTGACCGTGGCGGGCATCGCCGCAAAGCCAGCGCGGACGCCCGCGACGAACGCGTCGAGTTCTGCGCGCTCGGTTTCGCCTGCCCGCGTTTGCTGTTCGCGCGCGACTTTCTCCGCTTCCGCGAGGATCGAGAGGCGTGATTCCGTGTCCTTGCGCGGCACTTCGATGTAGGGTTCGAACGCGCGATTTGGATCGGGCGCTTGCGAGTAGATCCCTGGCTCTTCGTTCGAGTTGAAGAACGCGATCAGCGAGTAGAAATCTTCCGTCGTGATCGGATCGAACTTGTGATCGTGGCAACGCGCGCAGCCGACCGAAAGGCCGAGGAACGCCGAACCGGTCGTATTCACGCGATCGGACGCGTACTCAAGGAGGTACTCCTCGTTGATCGCGCCGCCTTCGTCGGTGGTCACGTGCGCGCGATTGAACCCGCTCGCGATGACTTGATCAGTCGTTGCGTTTGGAATCAGGTCGCCCGCGAGTTGCTCGACGATGAATTGGTCGTAGGGCTTGTTTTCGCGGAAGGCTTGGATCACCCAATCGCGCCAGAGCCACATTTGGCGACCCGCATCCATGTGAATGCCCGACGTGTCGGCGTAGCGCGCGATGTCGAGCCACGGCACGGAGAGGCGCTCCGCAGTGCGCGTTGCGTACGGCTCTTCGGTAAAGAGGCGATCCACAAGCCGTTCGTAGCGGTCCGCGCGCGTGTCGGCGATGTAGGCGTCGGTTTCGCTCGGCGTTGGCGGCAGACCCGTGAGATCGAGGTAGACGCGGCGCACGAGGTCTTCAGGCGCGGCTTCCGGACTCGGTTCGACGCGCACCTGCTCCAAGCGCGCGAGCACGAAGCGATCGATGTCGCCGCGCGCCCATGAGTCCCCAGTCGTTTTGCCGACTTCGGGCAACGCGGGCGATTTGGGCGGCGTGAAGGCCCAGTGAGACTCGTACGGCGCACCTTCTTCGATCCAACGACGAATCAGCGCCTTCTCGCTCTCTGTGATCGCGCGCTTACCGCTCTCGGGTGTCGGCATCACGCGCGATGGGTCGTGATCGTTGATGCGCTTCCAAAGGTCGCTTGCTTCAGGGTCACCTGGAACGATCGCGGCACCGTTCTTCCGAGCGGCCGTTGCCTCTTCGAAGCTGTCGAGGCGAAGACCAGCCTGCTGGTGCGCGCGGTCGGGACCGTGGCAGAGGAAACAGCGATCCGACAAGATCGGCCGAATGTCGCGGCCGTACCGAATCGGCCCGGCATCGGCTGCGAGCGTGATCGGCGTCACCTCTCGGCTGGACGACCCACGCGGTGCATCTTGGCTGAGAAGTGCGCCCTGCCGGTCCGAGTTGGCTGCGCGAGTGGTGCGCGAGGATGCAGATCGTTCGCTGTTCACGTCGCCTTCGGGTTTCGAAGGACGAGCAACAAGAAGCGAACCTGCAGCCGCCGCTGCGACGATCACCGCGAGTACGAACGGGGTCCGGGAGGATGGCACGCATCGAGTCTAACCCATGACGGAAAGGTGCCAACGCCCACGACCACCTTCTTCAAAGATTGGGTGAGGTCGCATGCGCAAATGGGGT
>JAIYCA010000224.1 GCA_027488265.1 Planctomycetaceae bacterium | reverse complement strand
GGTTGGACGGGAGTTCCGGGGCTCTACGCATGCGGCGAGGTTGCATGCAACGGCCTGCACGGAGCAAACCGACTTGCTTCGAACTCGCTTCTTGAAGGTCTTGTCTTTGGTCGACGTGCGGGCGTTGCAGCAGCGACCACCGAAGCGCCGCCGCGCGCGAACTTGCGCGTGGTGAGCGACATTCGCCCAAGCGACAAAGGTGAACTCGATCTCATCGATGTGCGCTCAAGTTTGCGAAGCGCGATGTGGCGCAACGTCGGCATCGTGCGCAGCGGCAATCGACTTGCCGACGCGCTCGACATGATCGACTTCTGGTGTCGTTACTCGCTCGACAAGATTTTCGACGATCCCGACGGATGGGAAATTCAGAACATGCTGTCGTGTGCAGCGATCGTGACATGTGCTGCGCGCGCGCGTGAAGAGTCGCGTGGAACGCATACGCGCAGCGATTTCCCAGGGCTTGATCCTGCCGGTGCGGTGCGTCGTTTCTATCGGATTGGCGCGGAAGCGCCGGAAATCCGCTGTGTTTCGACGGTGTCGACCCCCGTGAATCAGGGAGTTTGAGCAAGACACATGACGTTGCCCGCAGCGCATCTTCGAACGTTCGCGGCACGCGCTGCTGTGGTGTTCGGTGCGTGCACGGCGTTCGCCGCGCTCACCGCGTGTGGTCCGCGCATCGAGTATCGCGCGCGACCGGGCTTTGCGACTTCCGCGGAACTCCCCGATGAAGTCGTGCTCGATGATGGAACGATCATTCGCTACTTGCCCGTGAACGAGTTTCTTGCGTTGAAGCGCGCACGCGAGCGTGGCGAGGTGTGGGAGCCTGGGAGGTCTAGCTCAAACTCGAGCGCGCAAAGTGCAGCCGACGAATCGGCCGATGGCGAGGCCGCCCGGCCTTCGTTTCTCCCGTGGGAGGAAGACGCGGAAGGTCGCGTGCGCATGCAAGCGAAGTTGCCTGAACAGGTCGTCGCGAACGCGATGCGCGCGTTTCGCGAGGAACGCTACGGCGAATTGTGGGAACAGATGGTCTCGCGTTCGGTGCGTGAGCGCGCAACACGCGAAGCAGAGGGCGACGCTGATGCCGCACGGGCGCAGTTTGCCGAGTGGTGTGGCCGCGGTCGCGAGGACGTGATGAAACTCCTCAATCGCATGAGTTTCGGCTTCTCGACGAACGCAGTCATCATGCGGAAGTCGGGACCAGCGCTCATGCAACTCGAACTCACGCCACAGATCGCTGGTGACTTCCGCTACCGCATCGTCGAGATCGCGTACGAAGAAACTCCCGCGGGCCAACGCGTGACGCTCGCGGGTATTCGCTGAGCGTAAGCGGGAATTCGCTGAGCGTAAGCGGGAATTCGCTGAGATCGCGGCGGCCTTCGTCGCGACGTCGCTCGGATGAGCGCTCGTCGCAGCTCCTACAACACACGCCGCAAAAGAAACACCGCCGTCCTTGCAGACGGCGGTGGGGTGGGTTTCGAGAACTTGCGCGTGGCGCAGACCGCCGCGCGATCTGCCGGGCGAACTTAGCCGGGCGAACTTAGCCCTGTGCGCCCGCGAGTGGCGTGGGTGTCGGCTCCTTCGGCGCATTTCCGCCGTCGTCGCCGCCACCGCCTTCACCTGCGCGCACTGCCTTGAAGGTCAAGTGATCTTGGCCTTCGACGCGGGTCACGCGGATCTCGTCGCCAGCCTTGAACTCGCCCATGAGGAGGTTCTCCGCCAGCGGATCTTCGATGTACTGACCGAGCGCGCGACGCAGCGGACGCGCACCGAAGTCAGGGTTGTAGCCCTTATCGATGAGGAAGTCCTTCGCGGCTCCGTCGAGTTCCATCTTCATGCCCTTCTCGCCGAGGCGCTTACGCACCTTGGAGAGTTCGTACTCGATGATGGTGACGAGGTCTTCCTTCACGAGCGGACGGAACACGACGACTTCGTCGAGACGGTTGATGAACTCTGGGCGGAAGAACTTCTCGATTTCGCCCATGAGCGCCTTGCGCATCTTTTCATAGTCGATGACTTCCGTGCGCTTCCCGAAGCCGAAGCTCGCGCCGCCCTTGATGACGTCGGCACCGAGGTTCGAGGTCATGATCAGGATCACGTTCTTGAAGTCGACGTGACGGCCGAAGCTGTCGGTGAGTCGACCTTCTTCCATGATCTGGAGGAGCATGTTGAAGACGTCGGGGTGCGCCTTCTCGACTTCGTCGAGGAGGACAACCGCGTACGGACGACGACGGATGCGCTCGGTGAGCTGGCCACCCTCTTCGTAGCCGACGTATCCCGGAGGCGCGCCAACGAGACGCGACACGTTGTGCTTCTCCATGTACTCCGACATGTCGAGGTAGAGGAGGGCGTCGGGGTCGCCGAACATGAACTCTGCGAGCGCCTTCGCGAGGAGCGTCTTACCAACGCCGGACGGGCCGACGAAGATGAAGCAGCCCATCGGACGCTTCGGATCCTTGAGGCCCGAGCGCGCCTTGCGAATCGCGCGAGAGACGGCCTTGACGGCGTCGTCTTGGCTGACGACGGTCTTGTGCAGTTCGCCTTCGAGTTGGAGCAAGCGCTCGCTCTCGGCCTTCTCGAGACGGGTGAGCGGCACGCCAGTCATCTTCGAAACGACTTCCGCGATGATCTCTTCGTCGACGGTGCCGACGGTTTCGTTCATGCGCTCCTTCCACTCGCCCTGCAACTTCTCGCGCTCGCGACGGTGCTTGTCCATCTGATCGCGGATTTGTGCAGCGCGCTCGTAGTCGGCGTTCTTGACCGCTTCGTCCTTCTCGATCGCGAGACGCTCGATCTTCTCTTCGATTTCCGCGAGATTCGGCGGCTTCGCCATCGAGCGCAGACGAAGTCGTGCGCCAGCTTCGTCGATCACGTCGATCGACTTGTCGGGCTGCACGCGGCCAGGGATGTACCGACCCGAGAACTCGACCGCCGCGCGCAGCGCAGCGTCGGTGATCTTGATGCGGTGGTGCGCCTCGTACTTCGGACGGATGCCCTTCAAGATTTCGAAGGTCTGTTCCGCGTTCGGTGGTTCAACCGTGATCGACTGGAAGCGTCGCTCGAGCGCCGCGTCCTTCTCGATGTACTTGCGGTACTCGTCGAAGGTCGTCGCGCCGATGCACTGGATCTCGCCACGGGCGAGTGCAGGCTTGAGCACGTTCGACGCATCGATCGCGCCTTCCGCGCCACCCGCGCCAACGAGCGTGTGCAACTCGTCGATGAAGAGAATGATGTTCTTCGCGCGGCGGACTTCGTTCATGACCGCTTTGATGCGCTCTTCGAATTGGCCGCGGTACTTGGTACCAGCAACCATCGCCGCGAGGTCGAGGACGACGAGGCGCTTGTCGAACAGGATGTCGGGGACTTCCTGATTGATGATGCGCTGCGCGAGGCCTTCGACGATCGCCGTCTTGCCGACGCCTGCTTCGCCGAGGAGCACAGGGTTGTTCTTCGTGCGGCGGCAGAGAATCTGCACGACGCGCTCGATTTCGTTCATGCGGCCGATGACTGGATCGAGTTCACCGCTCTTCGCGAGTTCGGTGAGGTCGCGGCCGAAGCTGTCGAGGGCAGGGGTCTTGCTCTTCGCAGCACCGCGACGCGCGCCCGACTCAGGGCCACCGGATGCGGGACCGCCCATCGATGGTGGTTCCTGCGGTTCCGACTGCGGGGGAGCTTCTTCGCTCTCGGCGCCAGCGCCGAGGAGATTGAGCACTTCCTCGCGGACTTCTTCGAGCTTGAGCCCGAGGTTCATCAGGACCTGTGCAGCAACGCCGTCATGCTCGCGCAAGAGGCCGAGCAAGAGGTGCTCCGTGCCGACGTAATTGTGGTTGAGGTTGCGCGCCTCTTCGATCGCGTACTCGATCACTTTCTTCGCGCGCGGGGTTTGCGGCAACTTGCCCATCGTCACCATTTCTGGGCCGGTTTTGACAAGTTTCTCGACCTCGATGCGTACCTTGCGGAGATCGATGTCGAGATTCTTCAGCACATTCGCGCCGACACCCGAGCCTTCCTTCACGAGGCCGAGCAGGATGTGCTCCGTCCCGATGTACTCGTGGTTGAGGCGCTGGGCCTCTTGGTTGGCGAGGGCCATCACCTTGCGGGCTCGATCGGTCAGTCGTTCGAACATGGGGGACTCCTTGCTTGCCTCCGGAAAAGCCTCCGGAGCGGCTCGCTACTTCACTTCCGTCGACCGAGTCGCCGCAATCGGCTTCTCGGACAATCGGATTGCCATCGTACTCATTCACCGCGGACCGAAGTTCGCGGGAATGGCGCGGGGCGGGCAAGACTTATGCCATCGCCTCGAGCTTGCTACACGACTCCTATTTCGGCACGTCGGCGCCCTGAGATAGCGGAAACGGGAGGTATTCTTGCGATCCAACATGGTTTCATTGCTGACGATGCGTGTCCTTGCAGGAGTTCTGCCTGCCGTTCTGGCCATTCATGCAGTTGCGTGGGCGGATATCCAGCGTCGCGAACTTGCGACCGAGGTCTCGGTGCAGCTTGAACTTGCGAGCGGTCGCACCGAACGCTCAAGCATCAAGGCGTGGTCGGAAGACGGCATCGAGGGCGCGACGGGATTGATCCGGTGGGAAGACCTTCGGGTCGCGTCCGCGGCGGTCGTGTTGAAGGCATGCGCGACGGCTGCAGGTGCTCAAAAAGACGCCCAAGCTGCGGCCGATGTTGTCGCGATCGCGGAGTCGCTGCCCGACGGTGAGCGAATCGTGCGGAGTTTGACCGACTGGGCGCGTCGCCAAGGTGCGACGGATACACAACTTACGGCAGCAAAGACTGACGCCGCGCGACTTCGCTCGGCGCGCGAAGAACGCGCCAAAAAGGCGGAAGACGCGCGGCTCGCCGCGATCAGCCCGGAAGCACCGCGCTTCACGAATCGAGCGTGGAAGGAACTGCCGCCGGACGAGTTTGAGCGCGCGAGTGCGGAGAACCTCGAGGGTGCTCGCGCAGCGCTTGCAAAGGCGGGCACAAGCGCGACGCTGCACGAGACAACGCACGTGGCGCTTCTCGCGGAGGCAGGCGACCCTGCGTTCCGCAACGACGCAGGTGGACTTGAGTTCTTCTACGCGCGCTGGAGCGAAGAATTGGCGCGCGCTGGTGCACCTGTGCGATTGCAGGGCAAGGTGCCTGTTGCACTTGTTGCCGACCGCGATCGTTGGCGACTTCTGGCGGCGTCGGTCGCATCGACCGATCCTGCGCGCTACCCAGATGTGCTGGTCGTCTACCCCGCGGCCGCGAACGGAGATCCGCGGCCGCTCGTCCTTGTCGCGCCAAACAGCGATCGCGCGCTGCAGCTCTATCACGCGTCGGTCGGGCTTGCGCGCGCGATGCTGCATTCGGCGGGTGCGCCCGAGCGTGGGCCAGCGTGGCTCAACGAAGGACTGCCGCGTGTGATGGCAGAACTGCAAACGCCGAACGCCGCGATGGACGCAGCGCTTCGTCGCGATGGGCTCGTCGCGTTGCGCGCAGGAACGACGTTCGCGCCGGTTCTCAACAGCGCGTACTCCGACGCGATGTGGACGAAGGACTTCGGCCTCGCGCAGTCGATGTCGTACATGTTCGTGCGTTGGCTCTACGAGCAGGG
>JAIYCA010000276.1 GCA_027488265.1 Planctomycetaceae bacterium | reverse complement strand
CCACGACATCGCGCGCGTTCGGTGGCGCAGGGTCGCGTGCGAGGCAACTCATGAGTTCATCGACCGAGCCATCTTCATGCCGTACGCCAAGCGCGATGGCGCCGGAGTGCATCGTGTACCCCGTGATCGCGTGCAATGCGCGCTCATCGGCACAGCGATAGATCGCAAGCGACGGAAACTCCGCGGTGATGTCGGTGAGCCGCTCGGCCGAGTCGGGTGTGACGAGCAGCGCAAGAGGTTCAAGGACAGGCGGAATCGGCAGTTCGCGACGCCGAACTGAGGCTGTGAGAAAGCGCCGCACGACGCGTTCACTCTCGATCGCGTGCAGTCCGAGTGTTCCGCGCAACTCACGATCGCGTACGCCGCGAAATGCGTCGAGTCGCGGATCGTCGATGGCAACGTCAATCAACATCGGTGGGCGTTTAGCTTGCGCCACCAACCATCAACTCGTTGGTCTCAAATCGCTGACACGCCGCAAGCAACTGCTCCACTTGCGCGTGCGGCGGGACAGCCAAAAGGCGCCGACGCAACGCGGTGATCGTCTTCAGTTCGCGATCGGTCAGCATCAGATGCTCCTTGCGCGTACCGCTCGCCGCGAGGTTAATCGCTGGGAAAATGCGCTTCTCAGAGATGCTGCGATCGAGCACGAGTTCCATGTTGCCCGTGCCCTTGAACTCTTCGAAGATCATCTGATCCGCGCGCGAGCCCGTGTCGACGAGGCACGTCGCGATGATCGTGAGTGAGCCGCCTTCTTCACACTTACGCGCTGCGCCGAAGAGTTGCTTCGGCACTTCGAGCGCGCGCGAATCGAGACCGCCGGACATCGTGCGGCCAGACGAACCATATCGACGGCTGTTGTTGAACGCGCGACCGAGACGCGTGAGCGAGTCGAGCAACACGACGACGTCGCGGCCCGCTTCGACGAGTCGCTTCGCGCGCTCAATCGCCAAGATGCCGAGCGAAAGATGCCGCTCGAGATCTTGATCGTTCGAACTCGCAAGGACTTGTGCAGGCACGTTGCGCTTGAAGTCGGTGACTTCTTCAGGACGCTCATCGATCAAGAGTGCGATGAGTTCGACTTCGGGGTGATTTCGCTTGATGCCATAGGCGATGTTTTGGAGAAGCATCGTCTTACCGGCCTTCGGTGGCGCGACGATGAGACCGCGCGTGCCGAAGCCGATCGGGCAGAAGAGGTCGATCAGGCGGCACGATGGCGGACAACCCTTGTATTCGAGCGAGATACGTGGCGAAGGATCGAGCGCGGTGTACTCCGCGAACGCCTTGCGATTCGCGTAGTCCTCGGGCGAGAGACCTTCGATCGAGATGATGCGCTCGACGAACGGGCGCACAATGCGCGGCCCGCGACGACGCTTCTTCGAGCGCCGTACGCGCGCTTCCGCAACGATCTTCTGGGCCGCGCGCAGATTCAACTGCTGAATGAGTTGCTGCGGGATGTACGGATCGTCGTGGGTTTCGATCAATCCATCCGCGAACTGGCGCAGGCGGCCGTCGGCGTTTGGAACGATTTCCAAGAAGCCCGAGCACTCAAACGGCGGCGAGAGCGGGGGAGAATCTTGCTCCTGCCCTTGCTGTTGCCCGTTCTGCTGACCTTGCTGCCCACCTTGCTGCTGAGCGTGGCGATTCCCGTGTCGGTTGTCGTGACGATTCCCGTGGCGATTCCCGTGATGATTGCCATGCCGGTTGCCGTGTCGTTGGCCATGGCGATGACCGTGTCGATGATCAGCATCGTGTCGCCGTTGCTGGCCGTGTTGCTGGCTTTGTTGCTGGCTTTGTTGCTGGCCGTGTTGATCGCCCTGTTGATCGCCCTGCTGGCCATCGCGCGCGCGATCGACCTGCGTTCCGCTGCCGTCGCCGGAGTCCGCGTCGTCGCTGAAATCGCCGTCCTCGCCGTCGAAATCGCTTCCGTCCGCGTCGTCAGCTTCGCCAGACTCAGGCGATCCATGCTGGCCGCCCGTGTGCGGGGCGCCACCGTGCTGCGCATTTGGATTGTTCGGATCGAACTGACCGCCACCGCCGCGGCGACGGCGACGCCGACGTCGACGACGGCGTCGTCGACCGCCACCATCGCCAGGCTCGCCTTCCTGTTGGGTCGTGACCTGACCGCGGTTTTCTTGGTCGGATGACGAACCTTCGTCGCGTTCGCGGTTGTTGCCAGTTGGCCCATCGCGTCGCTCGCGCGGTTCACGCACTGCGAGCGATTCCGAAGGGCGTTCCAAACTGCGCTCGACATTTCGCTCGACATTTCGATCAATTCCGCGCTCTGCCGCGCGATCGACGAAACGATGGTCGGTTCGAGCTTCGTTCGTTCGTGGAACGTCGACGCGCGGAGTCTCCACGCTGCGCTGCGGTGCGGCCGGAACAGCGACGGGTGCCGCGGGCGTCTCGGTCGCGACAGAGGCTGCGGAAATCTTCTTGGAAGAGGACTTCGTACTGGTCGTCTTCTTCGCGGCTGCCTTGGCGGACGGCTTTGGGGAAGCCACGTCCGCGGTCGGTGCTTTCGCAGACGCTGTCTTCTTGGTCGAAACCTTCGTCGTCGAAGTCTCTTTCGTCGAAGCTGCTTTCTTCGACGTTGTCGTTCCTTCTTTCGTCACTGCTTTCGTCGCCACCTTCGTCACCGTCTTCTTCTTGGGTGAGACGGGCGTTGAAGCCGATTCCTTCGCAGCGGCTTTCGTCGCAGCCACTTTGGTTGCCTTCTTCGCGACAACCTTTGTGGTGGCGTCCCCCTTCGCCTTTGGCGTCTCTCTCGTTTCTTTTGACGCCTCCTTCGGTGCGGCCTTCGTCGACTTCGAGGCGACTTTCGTATTCGCCTTCGTGGTCGCCTTCGTGGTCGCCTTCGCGGCTGGGCTCTTTGAGGTGGACTTCTTCACAGGTTCATTCTCGGGACGGGCTTTGGCAGGCATAAAGAGACTGACCGTAGGAGTGACGAGCGTGGTCTTGCTCGTGTGCGGAGCGTGTCGAGCGCGACAACTCCGAAGAGGGGAGGACTCCGCGCGGGGATCTTTCAGTCAGCAGGGGGCCGATTCGGAAAGGCGCGAAGGTTTCGGCGAGAGAACGAGCACATGCTCGAAGCACCTCGACGAGGAAGCCAGCAGATGGGTGATGCGCGGGGCGGGTCGGGCGCGTCATGCCTCGCTTGTGCGAGGCGTCGAAGCGCATTCTGTCACCGACTCAGAAGCCGATTCTGGCGACCGACGTAGCGAACGGTCTCCGAATCGCCCTTCCGTCATCAACGATCTATGAACTGGTCGTGGGTGTCAGGGTGGCCGCGTAGGTCGACGCGGTTCCGTCGCTGACGCATGTAGTCAAACAGAGCCGCCGACGGATGTCAAGCGTTGTTCTCGATCATGCCTTGATCATGGCTTGATCATGGCCCGTGCGACGCGGGCTCCGACGAGGGCGTTGTGGACGAGAACTGCGAGATTCGTCGCGAGGCTCGTGCCGCTCGTTGCCTGCGCAACTGCGGACAACAGCACCGGCGTGACTTCAGGTCCAGTCACGCCGTCGCGGGCGCATGTCTCTAGGCCTGTCGCGATCGCAGCCTCCATCAATTCCGTGGGAAGCGCGTCGGATGCGGGCGGTGGCACGCAAAGCAGCATGCCGCGATCCGGCGCGATCGATTGCTGCGCTGCGAACATCGACGCAGCGGCCCGCGCATCACGCGCCTCCGCACTCGTCCGGAGCGCGGGAGTTCCGGCGGAAAGAAAGAGCGGGAAGTATCCCGTGCCGTAACCGACGGTCGCAACACCGAGCGTGTCGAGGAACTCCACCGTTGCGGGTACATCAAGAATCGACTTCGCACCTGCAGTCACGACCATGGTGCCGCCGTCGCGAATCTCCATGAGATCGGCGGAAATGTCGGGGCGAAGCGCGTATCCGCGGTGTACGCCACCAATGCCGCCGGTCGCAAACACGCGAATCCGAGCAGGCGTCGCCAAGCGACACGCGAGAATGGTTCCCGCAACTGTCGTTCCGCCGCTTGTGCCGTCGACGCACGCAGCGGCGACATCACGCGAAGAAATCTTGCGGACTTCACGCATACTCGCGAGTTGATCGACCTCGGCATCGGTGAGGCCGATGACGAGTTTGCCTTCGATCATGCCAACCGTTGCAGGAACTGCGCCTTCCGCACGAACAGCCGCCGCGAGCGCGCGGCCCAGTGCGGCGTTCGCGGGCCGACCGCGAAACGCATCGCGCACGGAAGCATGAACGGCGTCGAAAAACCGCGGGAAACGCGCCAATTCCTCGCGCGGCAAACCATGCGTCACCGCGGCTGTTTCGAGCGCAACCACGGGGCGACCAGACGCGAGCGCGTCGGCAACCTCGGGATGCATGCGAATGAAATCAGTGCGCGTGTGCGACATCGACTTGGGACTGTTGGTAGAACTCTTGGTGGAACGGTGGGCGGAACTTCTGGCCCTCGATCAGCGTCGGCGCGTTGCCGCGCGTCCGCCGAGTCGACGACCCGGAAGCGCCGTCGGCACGATGCCGTCGGGGAACATATTCGGATCGACTTGTTCAGCGACCACCGGAATCTCTGGCCCCGCGTGGCGATTGCGAGCGACCTGCGCTTCTTCCTTGCGCTTCGCCTCGTATTCGCGCATCGCGGAGACGTCGGCGGGGATCGGGCCCGGCTTGAAGTCGTCGTATTCCGTCACGGGAATCTCGACGTTCGCAAGCATTTCGATGTTGGTGAGGAGTTCGCCTTGATCGGGCGAGACAAAGCTCCACGCAACGCCGCTGCGACCCGCGCGCGCGGTGCGACCGATGCGGTGGATGTAGACCTCAGGGTCCTCGGGCATGTCGTAGTTGACGACGTGCGTGATGTCATCGACATCGAGGCCACGCGCGGCGAGATCGCTCGCGACGAGCACCGAAAGATCGCCCTCGCGCAACTTGTCCATGACCTTGTCGCGCTTCTTCTGATACATGTCGCCGTGCATCGCGTGCGCGTCGATCTTGTTGCGGCCGAGGAACTCGGTCACATCATCGACTGCGCGCTTCGTGCGGCAGAAAACCACGGTCAAATGCGGGGTTTCCTTCTTCAATAAGTGCAGGAGCAGGCGCTTCTTATCCCAGCGTTCGACGGTGAAGTAGCTCTGCTTCACCTGCGCGACCGTCAGGCTCTTCTCGAAGGTCACGATCTTCTCGGGATCCTTCATGTACCTGCGCGCAAGCTTCTCGATCTCGGGCGAAATCGTGGCCGAAACAAACATCGTTTGCGGCGTCTTTCGAAGTTTGCCAAGGATCTTGCGAATGTCATCGCGGAAGCCGATGTCGAGCATGCGGTCGACTTCGTCGAGGATCGCAAAGCGGAAGTGTTCGAACGGCAGAATCCCGCGCTCTGCGAGATCCATCACACGTCCGGGCGTACCGACGATGATCGGTGGGCCTTTCTTCAACTGTGGGATCTGCTTGTCGATCGGTTGGCCGCCGTACACGGCAACCGTTTGCACCTTCGCGAACGCTCCGAGCTCCTGCAGTTCCTTCGCGACTTGGATGGCGAGTTCGCGGGTTGGAACGAGAACGAGGGCGCCAAACGCAGCCTCGGTGTCGAGCATCTGGAGGAGCGGAAGACCAAAGGCTGCGGTCTTACCCGTGCCGGTCTTCGCTTGGCCGAGGACGTCCTTCCCCGTGAGGGCGACCGGAATCAGGGCGGCTTGGATCTTGGTCGGGTGCTTGAAGCCCCGCTGGGTG
>JAIYCA010000372.1 GCA_027488265.1 Planctomycetaceae bacterium | reverse complement strand
CGTCTCGCTGCGCTACGTGTACGGCATCGGGCCGAAGGTTGCGGTCGACATCCTCCGCGAGGTAGGTATCGACCCGGAGCGCCGTACCAATGAACTCAAGGAGCAGGAGATCGCAGCGATCACCGCAGTCATCGACGCCAAGATCGTCGTTGAAGGTGCGCTCCGTCGCCAGATCCAGCAAGACATCCAGCGCTTGAAGGACATCAAGAGCTATCGCGGAGATCGTCACCGCAAGAGCTTGCCTGTCAACGGCCAGCGTACGCGTTCGAACTCGCGCACGCGTAAGGGTAAGAAGAAGACCGTCGCCGGTAAGAAGGGCGTGAAGGGTTGATGTGAGTGGTCGAACGGTGGTGGCCGCGCGAAGACGCGTTGGTCGCTACGCCGCTCGGCACTCCATCGCACCGCACGCAGCTTCGCGAACCGTTTGACACTGTTCGGCACCGTCCGAACGTGAGTGCAGTTGAAATTCACCACGCGTTTCGACGCGAGTTATTCAGAGAGCAACCATGAGCACGCCCACCACGGCAGCATCCGCTTCGAAGAAGAAGATCCGCAAGAACGTTCTTCGCGGCATCGTTCACGTCAACGCGACCTTCAACAACACGATCGTCACCATCACCGATGTGAATGGCGAAACGATCGCGTGGGACTCGGCCGGTACGGTCGGTTTCAAGGGTGCGCGCAAGTCGACTCCGTTCGCGGCGAGCCGCGCATCTGAGAAGGCTGTTGGCAAGGCGAAGCGCGTTGGACTCAAGGAAGTCGAAGTGCGCGTGAAGGGCCCGGGACCGGGTCGTGAGAACGCGATCACCGCGCTCCAGGCGAACGGCCTCCGCGTCACGGCGATCGAAGATCACACGGCTCTGCCTTTCAATGGCTGCCGTCCGCCGAAGAAGCGCCGCGTCTGAGTTTTACGGATTCGGAGAAGCACTCTCCGCATCCTGGTTTCACGGATTCGGAGAAGCACTCTCCGCATCCTGAGGTTTACGGATGCGACGAAGTACTCGTCGCATCCTGAACGGGCACGTCAGACAACGGAGAAATCCGCGTCAGACCGCCCGAATTTGAGATCACTCCCGCTTGCTCGGCGAAAGTCAAGCGAGCGGATTCGAAGGCGCTTTTTCGAGAACGTCTTCACACTGGATCCTCCCGCACAGATGGCAGCCATTCGCCGACAGGAATGGTGGTCCGAGCTGCGCGAGGTGTTGGAAGGGCGAATGCCCGAAACTGTCGGAAGCCCAGCTTGGGCAAGGTTGGAATTTCTATGCATCTTCGTTGGCGTGGCCTCGATCTTCCTGCAAATGTGATCCCCGACGCGCGTAGCCGCTCGGCGACCTTTGGTCGCTTCACGGCCGAGCCGTTCGAGCCTGGTTTCGGTACGACCATCGGTAACGCGCTTCGTCGCGTGCTGCTCTCGTCGATCGAAGGCGCTGCGATCACCAAGGTGAAGATCAAGGGCGTGACGCACGAGTTCTCGACGATTCCCGGCGTTCTCCAAGACGTCGTGGACATCATCCTCAACATCAAGGGCATCGTTGTCGCAATGGACGGCGACGGCCCGAAGACGATGCGCCTCTCGGCTGAAGGCCCTGGCGACGTGACCGCGGAACTCATCGAGTGCGATGCATCGATTGCGATCATCAATCCCGACCAAGTCATCGCGACGCTCACCGACAAGATCGACTTCGACATCGAATTCACGGTCGAGAAGGGCCGTGGCTACATGCCGGCGAGCGAGCAGATCGCGAACGACAACGCGCGCGGCGCAGATCAGGTCATCGGCGAGATTCCGATCGACGCGATCTTCTCGCCCGTGCAGCGCGTCCGCTTCGCGACCGAAGACACGCGCGTCGGTCAGCAAACGAACTACCAGAAGTTGACGCTCGACCTCTGGACCAACGGCACCGTGACTCCCGAAATGGCGCTCGTTGAGGCCGCGAAGATTCTTCGCAAGCACCTCAATCCGTTCGTCCAGTTTGATGAGCTCGGCTCCAACGTGGTCTCGGACGACGTCGCCGCTGCGAACGAGCAAGATGATGAACTCATCCGCAAGCTCCGTATGCCGGTCACCGAACTCGAGCTCAGCGTTCGCGCGTCGAACTGCCTCGAGACGGCCAAGATCCGCTCGGTTGGCGAGCTCGTGCAGCGCACCGAAGATGAATTGCTCGCTGTGCGCAGCTTCGGCCGCACGTCGTTGCGCGAAGTCAAGTCTGAACTCGAGAAGATCGGTCTTCACCTCGGATTCCCAGTTCCGGACGGCGTCCTGAACGGCTGAGTGTGGGCGACCAATGTCGCGAGTGAGATGAGTGAAACGATTGAGAAGCGTGTGTGAGTGAGTCCGCGCGAGGAAGCGCGAAACTCGAAACGAGAGGAACCGCTGGAAGCGACCTTCCTGAGCCGAGCCAACGGAGTCATCAGTGCATGCACTGCTTGAACTCACGAAGCCGACTCAGACAACCAGAGAAGTGATTCGGGCCGAACCAAAGGGTTCCGCCCAGATAGGAACGAGTCATGCGTCACCGTGTATTTGGCAAGCAACTGTGCGTGAAGGAAGATCACCGTCGCGCGATGCTCCGCAACCTCGCTGCTGGTCTCTTTGAGCACGGCCAGATCGAAACCACGCTTCCCAAGGCGAAGGCTGTTCAGCCGTTCGTTGAGAAGCTGATCACGATGGCAAAGCAGTCGGGGCTCGCGAGCCGCCGCGCCATCGAAGCGCGTATCAACGATCGCGCGGTCTTCGCGTGGATCAAGGATCCGAACACGAAGGAAGAGAAGAAGAACCTCCACAATCTGTGGGATCTTCCAGCGGAAGACTCGATCGAGTTCAACCGCTACGGTGAACTCCGCAAGGCTCCGCGCCTCGTGCAGCACCTCATGACCAAGGTTGCGCCGCTTTACGCGGATCGTCCGGGTGGATACACCCGCATCATCAAGCTCGACAAGCGTCGCGTTGGTGATCAGACCGATCTTTGCATCCTCCAGCTCGTTGGCAAGGAAGAGGGCCCGCAAGTCAGCGGCCGCCGTTCGAACCGCCGCCGCGTGGCTGACAAGCGCACGGCGTACGCCGCCGAAGCGCGCAAGAAGGCTGCTGAGACCGCGAAGGCCGAGTGATCGCTGGATGCGTGGCCTTCGGCGATGAGCCGTTGCGCTTCGCAAACCGCGCTTGCTCCATCAAGCCCTTCCAATCAGGCTTGAACCCCTATATTGAATCGCATCGCCCCGTGCACCGCGCGGGGCGATGTCTTTTGAGGTCAGACGTGCGGGCGTGGCTTACGTGAGGCGACGGGTTCCAACTCACACAACGCGGCAGCGCCCGCCCGCGAGCCTCGAGCCCGCCAACGACTCGATTCGTTGGAAGAACGCGAGATCCGCTTCGTTCGCGGCGCAGATCGCGGCCAAGGTTTCGGCGTCGAGCGGTGCGCCGCGCGTGCCGTCGGTTGCATTGAGATGAGCGATCGCGGGTTGCGGTGGGGGCGTGTCGGTTGAAGGGTCGCCCGTTTCGGCGCGAAGCCATCGCAGCGCGCGCGTGACGAGGCTTTCTCCGCCCGGGTGCTTCTCCTGCGTTGACTTCTCTTGCGTTGACTTCTCTTGCGTTGACTTCTCTTGCGTTGATTTCTCTTGCGCACGATCGCCCGCGAATCGCGCCGCTTCCGCGACCTCGGTCGCGAAGACGTCAAGCCGCGCGAGTGACCCAACGAGATCAAACTCGCGGGCAAGAAACGCGAGCGCGGCTTCGACGGCACTCTTTGGGTCACGCGAGATCTCCTCGCGCGGGAGCCGCGAGAGTTGATAGGTGAAGTAGTTCTGCGCGCCAGGAATACGTGGATCACGCGCGAACGCGGCAAGGCTCAACTCTTCGCGCATCACGAAATCGTGGTGAATGTGCGCGCGCTCCGCGCGAACGTAGCGATAGAAACTATGAACCCGTGCCACGGGATCGCGAAAGCATGTGATTCGCAGCATGTCTGGTCGAACGAGATGAAGGACATCGCGCGACGCGTGGCCCACGACGAGTTCAATTGCGAAACGGTCACTCTCTGAAAGTGCCGCAAACGCTGCGACCCGCTCTGCGTTGCCGCGGCCTTCGAGGGTTAGTGTGCGGTCTGGCGCGTACTGCGCGCGAAGCCACGTGGTGAATGACGTCCCGCCGCAGCGGGGCATATGGTCGAAGAGTAACGGGCGCGGCGTTGACTCCGACGGTACGCGACCGCGCGTGGTGGGCGCGGAGCCCCTCG
>JAIYCA010000271.1 GCA_027488265.1 Planctomycetaceae bacterium | reverse complement strand
TCTGCGCGAGCCGCGCGACGAGATCAAGCTTCGGATTTCCCGACACTGGAATCGCGCGCCGCGATTCGCGACCAAGTGCACCATTCATGCGCCCGACCGTCCACCCTCGATAGTTTCGCGCAAGTGCAATCATGCGCTCCATGCGATGGCGTCGAACTTGCTCGCGCTGCGATGAAGCCTCTGCTTCATGCGGATCGCTCTGTTCGCGCGCGTGGTCACCGTGTTCCCCGCTGATCGGTTCCTTCTGCATTGATCCTCCTTGCTGCACGATGACGTGCCGCAACGAGATCATGTCGATCGATTGGAGCGTGTGCGAAAAGCACACGTGTTTCCCGCGGATTTCAACAATCACAACGAATGACAGAGCTTCACGCAATGCGTCAGCACTGCGAGCCCTCTGATCACGCATACGGCGACCAGTCGATCTCGCATTTCTTTCGCGTCACCGAGTACCGCACGAGTTGTCCACCATCGATTCCTGTCGAAGACTTCAGCGCGAGGCGTCGACGAGTTCTTCTGGCTTCGCGACCGTCGCATCGGCGCCGATGACACGCACCTGCGTTGGTAGCGCCGGAAGTGCGAGCGCCGACATCTTTGCGCCATCGAGAAGGACGGAGCCATCGGGCCCGTCCACACGCGCGAAATCCTTCCAAAGAACCTCGATGCGCTGCGCACGCGCGCGTTCAAGATCATTCGCGGGGCGCTGCTCGCCCTTCGAGTCGCGCACAACCGCGCGCGGCGCAAAGTCGAAGGACGCCATCGACTTTCCTGCTTCGTCGAGAAGTTCAACGCGCCCCGTTCCAGTCACATCCAACCGAACTCCCTCCGCGCTCGACGCAATGACGCTCGACCACGCGACGCGTTCACCGCTGGAAGCTGCAGCTGAAGCCGTCATCGCGCGCCATGCATGACGACCGAATTCTTGAATCGTTGGCGCGCGAAACGCAACTTCACACTCGGGACCGCCATGCACTTGAAACGCGAGCACACCATCCACGATTCCGTCGAACCACTCTGCGCACGGCACGCCATTTACGCGCGTGCGGATGCGCGGCCCATCGCACTCAATTTCGTACGTATTCCACTCGCCGAGTTTGAACGCGGCTTGCGCGGGCTCGTTGTCGCGAAGCGGCGCGAGCCACAATCGACCGCGCTCGTCGTAGATGCCGCCCGACCAGCGCCGCGGCGTGGGATCGACTTCAACCTGCAGCCCCGCGATCGAACCGCCCTTCTCACCCGATCGGATTTGAATCCCAGAGTTCATCTTCTCGCCCTTCGGGTTGCTCGCGGAACCAAGTCGCACATCAACCACCAAGCGAAAGTTGCCAAGCGTGCGCGGAGAAACGAGGAATCCGTTTCGCTCGATCGGGCCACGTCCAACGAGTGTTGGACCAACTCCACCATCCGCTGGCGGCAGCAACTCGAACTTCGCCGCGCCGCCAACGAGGCGCCAATCTTTGTATGGAAGGCGGTCGAAGAGCGCCTCTGGCGCTGGGGCTTGGACGACCGCACCCTGGGGCTCGGTCTGAACCTCAGCCTGCCACACGGCATCCGCTTGGTTGAGTTGTGCCGCGTTCGAGGCGAGCGAGACGACCAACGCGAAAGCGATTTTTCCGAGCATTCCACACATCGCAACCGCATGACGGCGACCCGTCAAGTCCGTAACACCACAGAGATCCTCGGACGTTGCCCGCACTCACGCGGTTGATGGCGGCGCGGCAGCATGAATTCTGGCCGCCGGAAGCCGAAACGCCCGATTTCCAGAGGGATTCTCGATTGTCTGACGTCCCCAGTCTCCAACCCGCCACGCCCCCGCGCGGACGCCCGCGATTTCGCCCACTCATTCGTCCACCCATTCGTTCACCCATTCGCCCGCTCGATCGCCCTCCCAATCGCCCTCCCGATCGCCCTGAAGGCCCTCCGATGCACACGACTTCGCTCTCTCACGGCATTCGAATCGGTACGCGCACCCGCATGTTCAACGGCATGCTCACACTCGTGAGCACGATTGCCGCTGCAGGTGCCGCCGCGACCGCTGCCAACGCGTCGTTCACGAGCTACACGTTCGTCGCGACGCCGATCACCGTGAGCGGGCAGAATCTCGTGCGCTACGAAGTCTTCGCGACCTTCAACGGGCCGACCGACACGGTGCTGAATGTGTTCAACTTCGCGCTCGTTTCGACGACTGATCCCGACGGACACGCGGGCTTCTGGCACAAGGACAACAACGACGATGCGCCGGGCGTACTCAGCCAAGCTGCGGGAACGTGGGCGCCGCAACTCATCGGTTCCGCGGTGAACAATCGCCCTTACGACTCATTTCTTTCGATCGGTTCAACGAGTGGCGCGACCAGCAGCTCATCGGCTGATCCCTCGTGGAGTTTCGGTGGTTCGGGCACGCACACCGGCGATTCGCGCGGATGGTCACGCGCGGATCTTGTGAACAACGGAACCATCGGTTGGTTCAACGGCTCGCCGCCGAATCTGCAGGGCCGCGTTGGCGTGAACAGCAATGATGCAACCACTGTGAAGGTTGCGCAGATCGTGCTTTCGCAAGGTCACGCGGCGCGCACCTATTCGTTGCGAACTGCCTGGAACAACGGTGCGGGCGGCGGCGTGCAGTTCTCCGACGGAACTTTCACGCTCGTTTCCTGCACGCCCACGACGTGGTACCGCGACTTGGATGCCGATGGCGTCGGCCTTGCCGCCGATGGAACGCTCGTGCAATGCACGCAGCCCACGGGATACAGCGCGGCGGATGGTGACAACTGCCCGAACATTTCCAATCCTTCGCAAGCCGACTGCGACTCCGATGGCGTGGGCGATGCATGTCGTCTCGCCGCAGGTGCCTCGGATCTCAACGAGAACGGTATTCCCGACGATTGTGCGAGTGAGTTCGTCGTGGGCGGCTCGGGGTACGCATCGATTGCAGCCGCGATCGCGGTCGCGCCCGACGGTGCACAGATTGATGTTGCGGCTGGAATCTATGGCCCGATCGATCTTTCAGGTCGAACGCTTTCGCTCGCTTCACTTGATGGTCCGAACTCGACATTCATCGACGGCGGCAACAGCGATCGACCGATCACGATCACTTCCGCGGGCGCTGAAGCCTCTGTCATTGAAGGTTTCACCCTTCGCAACGGCCATGCAGCGTCAGGCGGCGGCGCGCTGATCATCGACGCGACCGCGTATTTCTCCAATTGCGTGTGGACTGCGAATTCCGCAACAATCGACGGCGGCGCCGTGCGCATCGAGGGCGGTTCGAGCACATTCCTTGACTGCACTTTCGCTGGAAACACCGCGACCAACGGCGGCGCCATCTCGATCGCTGCGGGCACACTTGCAGGAACAACCACCATTGAGGCGTGCACGATTTCGGACAACACCGCGAGTGAACTCGGCGGCGCGCTGCATGTCACAGGTTCTGTGGCACTGCTTGGTTCGACCGTGGAATTCAACGTCGCGAACAGCGCGAGTGCGGGCGTGGACGTTGCAGACGCAATCAGCGCAACGATCTCCGACACGCAACTTTGCGCCAATGAACCGACGAATGTCCTCGGCGCGATCACGGGAAGTGCGAATCGTTTTGGACGCGATTGCAATGCAAACGGCCTCTGCGATCTCGATGAACTCGACAGCGCGACTGACACCGACAACGACGGGACGCTCGACCGTTGCGAACGCGCGCGCGGCGACCTCAATCTCGATGGCATCGTCAACAACTACGATCTCGCAGCGGTGCTCTTCTATTGGGGCACGGCAAATGCTGGTGGCGATGTGAATGGAGACGGTTCTGTGACGAGCACCGACCTCTCGATTCTCCTCGCGAATTGGGGCCCACTCGACTGATTTCATCGGGCGAGTCGCACCCACACTTGCTTCGCCCGCGTCAACCTGCGACGCTCTGCTTATGAATGCACACGAGCCGACGCGTCGCGACGCACTTCGATCCCTCGCCTTCGCAGCGGCCGCGCCCACGCTCCTCGCGCAAGCGACAAGCGCGTACGCCGCCAAATCCGCTACCGCGTCGACGACTGCCTCGCTGTCACTTCCACGACCCGTGCCGACTTCTCCCTCGCGCAACAGCAAGTTGCAGGCAGGAATCGTCGGCTTCGGCGTTCGCGCGAGAGAGATCTACAACGGATTCCTCGACGATGACGCGCTCGAGATTGTTTCGGTCGCCGATGTCGTCGATGCGCGCACCGCGGAAGGCGTGCGTCGCGTCAACGAGCGGCGAAAGAGCGATGTGTGCAAAGCTGCGAAGGATTGGCGCGAGGTCGTGCACGATCCGCGTATCGATATCGTCATCGTGACCACGCCCGATCACTGGCACGCAGAGCCTGCGATTGTTGCATCACTTGCAGGAAAGCACGTGTATTGCGAGAAGCCGCTCTCGCTCACGATCGCAGAAGGCCG
>JAIYCA010000045.1 GCA_027488265.1 Planctomycetaceae bacterium | reverse complement strand
GGAAGATGTCGTAATACCCAAATGCTTCGAGCACTCCGCGAATGCGCGGATGGTGCTCAGCGTGCGCGCGGTCGTAGGCGAGCGCCACGTTTGCGGCATCGAGGAGATGTTTCGAGCCCACGGGGTTCGTGTTGCGCGCGATGTAGAGATCTTGCAACACGCGTGCGTTCGGATCGGCAGGAATCAGCGCGCTCGCGCCGTTCCATGCGAGCCCGCCATCGCGGAATCGCGTCGCGAGTTCGCGCTCGTGGTGCTCAGAAATGCGCTCCGCCGAACTCTCAGGCTGCAATCCAGCACTGGCAGCTTCGGCCGCGGCGCTGTTGAATCCCGTCTCAAATGCACGAAGCGCCGTGAGTGTCGATGGTTCCGCAGCGATCGTTTGCACGTGCGCGCGCATCGTCGCGAGGTACTCCTCAAGGCTTGCTGCGCGGGCGGTCAGCGTCGCTTCGAAGGACGCGCGTCGTTCGTCGAGGAGCGCGTGTTCTGCAAGCGTGGTCGAGGCAACGCCGATTGCGAGACTCGACGCAACAACCGCCGCGACGCTACCGAGGAACGTCCTTGGACCGAGCCCATGCCACCAACGACGTGTTGGTTGTGCGCTGTTTTCCTTTGCGACCAAAGCGCCGTTCTTCGACGTGGAATGAACGGAGGCGGGGATTGAGGATTGGTTCGTCGTTGATTCGTTCGCGCGCATAAGGACTCCGGTCTGCGCGCCGACCATCGGCAGGCTTTCTCGACGGCTCGCTTGATGAAGTGATGTTCCGCTCCGATTGGGGTAGATGCCCGACAGGCGAACATGGGAAGGCGAGTCGGCGCGGCGGAGCGCCAAAAATGACGCGTGGCCGAGTGTTGCCACCCGGCCACGCGCGCCCGAATGCGCCGCACATCCCCCAACGGAGCCCGATGTTCAGGCTCCTAGCGCATTCGAAGCGATCTCAACCCCCGAGTTGTTCTGCGTCAACACTGCGTCGCTTTCGCTGCCTACAGCGTTCTCGAACGCATGCGCTGGAACGACGCAGCGCTCAATCGACATGTCCTTCGTCTCCTTCCATCAGTTCAGTCGGAAGGAAACTGCGGAGTCGACGCGATGTTCGCGGGCCACGCGACGTGGCGTCGTGCGTCGTGCCGAGCAGAATGTGCAGCGGCGTGTCCTCGTTGCCCACGATCATCGAACTCTCGATGAACGGATGGTTCAGGATGAGCGACCTACCAGAGCCAATACTCGTGCGTTCATCCCAATCGCCGGCGAGCGCATCCCGAAGAATCGTCCGCGCTGTTTGTTCGACAGGGAACGTCGCTCCCCTCGAGGTTCTGCGCGATTGCGCCGCATCTTGACGATGGAGGACATCCCACGACAGGAGCGCCGCATCGCGCAAGTCGCCGTAGAGAGAGGCGAACCAATCGGGATTGGCGAAAATGTCGCCGGAAACGAAGTTGCCGTGGAAGAAGAGCAAAAGACCGCATGCACCCTTCGCCGCGATATCCGCTTGGTGCATGGATTCGGCTCGCACGACGTGTGGAGGAATCGTTGGCCGACGCAGCGATTGCAATTGCTCTTTGCGAAGCGCGCTGGAACGCTGCTCCACCTCCAGCAGAGATACGCGCAGCTCATCGAATCGTGCAGGATTCTCTGGAGAGACGTCTTGCAGAGCGCGAAGGAGCCCACGGCGTTGCTCCTCAAGTACCGCAAGCGTGCGATCAAGTTCGGCGAGTCGTTCGATGCGAGAGCGATCGGGCGCTTGAGTGTGCGACGACTCTCGCGCGACGCGAGCATGGGTAATGGACTCGAGGAGGTCATTGCTCGCGCTGTCCGCGCGCACCGCGTTCTGCATCACGCTGATTTCGTCCCACACCGCGGATTGATCGGCGATTGCGGCACCGCCGACGCGCCGCCGAGCGTGCACCGACCGCATTTTCGCGCTCCGAACACTCGGTGGTTCGAAGCCGCCGTGAGAAAAGTCGTTCGAGAAGTCGTTGCTGCCGGCATCGCTCCACCGACCTTGCTCGACACACGTCACGGGAATCTCAATCGACGAGTTTGCCCCGATGAGGATGTCGGCGTTGATGCCGCGGTTTTGCTTGCCGCCGCGGACGATCTGTCCGGCGAGGAGGAGATAGTCGAAGGACGTGGGATTTCGCGCGATGAGCTTTGGCACCGAACCGCTGCTCGACGTCTCCTCGATCACCAACTGGCCGCTCTCTGAGGCGGCCGTTGTGCGGCCAGGCTTTCCGAACATGGGGTCAACCGCCTTCGTGTGGGTGGAGGGGCCGCTCTTCTGATGCGTGAAGAGGCGAACGGACTGCGCGCTGGGCGGGCAGGCGGCGGTGTGGACGAACACGAAGTCCAAGCCGCCGGCGAGCGAGATGGCGCGTGTGCGGGCACGAGCAGGGACGTGGGTGCCCGCTGACTCCGCAGTTGTGACGTCTGCGCTCGGACTATTCTTATCAAAAGAGAGAAAATCTGCAGCGAAGCGATGTGCGACCGTCGTCATGCCTGATTCCTTTCCCGCCATGGGGCGGAGTTTTGTGATGACCCTCGGCGATGGCATGCTGGGGGTGCGTGCGACCGCCGTCCAAGCCAACTGGCTTAGAAACGTCCTTTCAACCGACTCGAGCTTCTCAAACGACTGCGCCTGACATCTCCTTCACAGGAGTTCTCATGGCAGCAGTTCAGGGAGAAAATTGCCGAAATGTGCGAAATAAAACACGATTGTCACGAGAAATCACGCGATACATCTCCGATACATCGTCGTCTCGCATGACCTTCCAGACCAAACCATCTCACTCAAAACCGATCTGAATCAATCTACGTCGACGGGTCCGCCCAATGCTGCGATTCGAGCGAGGGCCGAGTAACGGAGCGTTCAGTCCTACTCCGCCTGGGACCT
>JAIYCA010000103.1 GCA_027488265.1 Planctomycetaceae bacterium | reverse complement strand
GCGATCCACCTTGCGATCCATTTCGTGAGTCGCTCTGCGGCCACTGCGACACAACCACGCCTGCAAGCATCAACGCTGCGCCGATGTATTGCTGCGTTGTGGGGCGTTCGCCGAGAAATGCGATGCCCGCGATCATGCCGAACACACTTTCAAGCGAGAGAATGAGCGCGGTGTGTGTCGGCGGCGCGTGTCGCTGCGCGATGACTTGCAGCGTGAACGCAGTGGCGACCGGCAAAACCGCGGCATAAAGAAGCGGCCACTTCGCAGCTTCAATCGCGGCGAGTGCAACGCCCTCGTGCGCGAACATCGTGGCGAGACTCCCGATGCCGGTCATCCCAAGTTGAATCAACGAAAATCGAATCGGCTCCGCATCGCGCGAGAAGATGCCGACGATGACGACGTGCACCGCCCAGAGCACCGCGCAGAGAAGCACCCACGGGTCGCCCGCGTTCACCGAAAAATCCGGCTGAAGTCCGAGGAGGACAAGCCCGATCGCCGCGAGCGCGACGCCGAACCACACAGGGCTTCCGATGCGCTGTCGATGAAACGCGATCGCGAGAAACGGCACGAAGACGACATACAAACTCGTGATGAACGCGCCATTCGACGCGGTCGTTGAGGCGAGTCCGTGTTGCTGCGCGTTGGCGGCGAGCATCATCACGATTCCGGCGATGAAGCCGCCGCGCCACGTTGCGCGCGTCGCACTCGTGCGCGCGACGTGCGTCGGCCACGGCGCGAATGCCAAGAGCGGAAGCAACAACAGCGTGCCGAACGTGAATCGCAGCCCGTTAAACGCGAATGCATCGAGGTGCGCGCTCGCGATCCGTTGCGCGACAAACCCCGAGCCCCAAATCATGGCCGCGACGAGCAGCAGAATGTCGGCGCGCAGCGTGGTTGATCGCATCGCGTCAGTTCTTCCACGCCGTTGCCGGAACAACGACCTTCTTAGTCGTGTTCGGAGTTGTCCACGACACACGCAACAAATCCTGACCCGCTGCTTCAAACATGCGAATTTCAACCGGATGCATGCCCTTCTCGAGAGCAACCGCACCCGATTTTTCCGTCGCGCTGTGTGGTCCGTCGTTGTCGACGGCGACGTTTCCGTGCAACAGCATCACGGAGCCGTCGTCTGAATCCACGAAGAAGCGATAGACGCCAGTCTCAGGTACGTCGATGAATCCTTGGAAGACGAGCCCGAAGTTCTCTTCGCGCGGCTTGACGGCGACGGACGGCTCTGGCGCGATGCCTTCGCCAACCTTCTTCGCTTTCATGATCTCGGCGCAGGTCTTGATCGACTCGGGCACTTCGTAGGCGTTGAAGCGCAAACCAGGATCCGCTTTCAGCGTTTGCACGGCGGTGATCGGATCGAGGTGTTCGAATCGCCGAGAAATCGTGCGCGTCACCGGGCGATCGCCGAGGAAACCGCGGGCCTTCACCGTGGCGCTCTTCGAGAGCGTGATTGGTGTACCTGCAGGCGTGCTCGACGCGACAGGTTCGCTGCCGTCGGTGGTGTAGCGATAGGTGACTTTCGACGCGGGCTGTTTGACATCGACGTCGAGCGAGCCCGTGAAGCGATCATCGGCTGCGTTGATTTCTGGGAGCGCCGCAAACGCAAGCGGTTCCGCAAGATCGACCGCCACGACGGTCGCGATTGGATCAAGCGGCTCTGTCGGCAACTTGAAGACGACCGCGTCGCCATCGCGTTCGGAAGGCCAGAGATTGCGCGTGCGTTGCCCGAGGATTTGCGCGGATCGCACGTCACTCAAGAGCCCCGATAAACGAAGCGCTCCATCCTTCGGCCACTCGAACACGTGCAGATACAGGCGATCGCTGCCATCGTCATTTTTCGCGCGCGTGATGCGGCCCCACGATGGCGGCTCGGGGAACGGATTCGCCTGCGTTCCGTAGATCGCGCGCGCGTTCGTCTTCATCCACGCGCCCATCGCGGCGAGGCGCTCGACACTCGGCGCGGGAATCTCACCTTCGCCCGTTGGCCCGACGTTGAGCAAGAAATTGCCGCCCTTCGACGCGATGTCGATGAGCTTATGGACGAGGTCTTGCGTCGACTTCCAGTTCTGGTCGTACTTCTTGTAGCCCCATGTGTCGTTCATCGTCATGCACGTTTCCCAATCAACGCCCGCGGGCAAACCGGTCGCGGGGATTTGTTGTTCAGGCGTGCCGTAATCGCCGCGGTAGTCACCTTCGCGCGTGATGCCTTCCATCCCCGAGCGTCCCGTGTCGACGCGGTTGTTGATGATGATGTCCTTGTCGAGCGAGCGGCAGTAGTCGTAGAGATCCTTGCCCATCTCGTGCGTCCACGTGCCTTCCCATTCGCCGTCGAACCACAGAATGCCGACGTCGCCGTACTTACCCGACGTGAGTTCCTTGAGTTGCCCCTTCATGTACGCGATGTAGCGCTGGTAGTCGGCGCCTTCCGTCGGACGCGTATCCCACGTGCGGCGCGGGAGGTAGTCGGGGTGGTGCCAGTCCATGATCGAGTGGTAGAAGCACAACCGAATACCGGCGGCCGTGCACGCGTCGGCGAGTTCCTTCAACGGATCACGCGGCGCAAACGGCGAGTTTGCGACGTCCCACTCGGTAAGCGCCGAATCCCACAAGCAGAAGCCATCGTGATGCTTCGATGTGATGACGATGTATTTCATCCCAGCGTTCTTCGCGATTTCGACCCACGCCTTCGCGTCGAACTTCACGGGGTTGAACTGCTTCTGCAAGACCGCGTAGTCCTCGGGCTTGATTTGCGCGTTCGAGAGGAGCCACTCGCCGATGCCCGGCACGCGTTTGCCGTTCCATTCACCCGCCGCGGTTGAGTACGCGCCCCAGTGGATGAACATGCCGAACTTCGCATCGCGGAACCACTTCATGCGTGCGTCGTGTTGTTCCGGCGTTTCGTTGACCAAGTTGACGCCGCCGTAGCGGGGGAGTTCCTGCTGTGCGCAGAGCGTTGTCGCGAAGAACGTGTGCGTCGAGGCGAGCGTGGCAAGAACGGCAAGATTGGCGAGCGTGCGCATGGCGCGCATGGTACGACTCGGGCACGGCGGCGACCTTCGGTGGATGCGGGGACCTTCGGGGGATGCGGCTACCCCTCGCGGATGCGGATACCTTGCGCAGATGTCGACCGCGAAGGAACTCGTCAAGACCGAGCGCCGCATTTTCGTGACGGCGGACACGCACTTTCGCCACGCGGAAGCGCTCTCGATTTTCGGTCGGCCGTTTGAGTCGGTCGATGCGATGGATGACGCGCTGATTGGCGCGATCAACGAAGTCGTTGGTCCGAAGGATGTCCTTGTCCATCTCGGCGACTTCATGGTGAAAGGCGGCGGGCGCGCGTGGGATGAAACCGAACTCGCGCACGCGGAACGACTCCGCGATCGCATCGCGTGTAAGCGCATCTATCTCTTGCGCGGCAATCACGACCCGCAAGGAGAGAAGCGCTTCGATCGACTCTTCGAGTCGGTGGATGACATCATCAGCGCGCGCGGAATCGCGGGTGTCGACGAGCGGATCGTTTTGTTCCACTATCCGATCGATCAGTGGCAAGGGCGACCGAACGGCGGGTTCCATCTGCACGGACACGTTCACGGCCACGGCGCGAAACTCGCGCGCCGTTTCGATGTCGGTGTGGATGTCCGTGAGAACGCGATGCGCCCACGCGCGCTCGTTGATCTCATCGCGTCACTGCGCAACGAACCGCCGAGCGGTTTCGTGCGCGAGTGAGGCCGTGCACCGCGCAGGTCGTCGTTGCCGACAGGAATCCAGCACTCACGCGTGCACTGCGCGGCCTTCGGTCGCGAGCGCGGCTTCGTGCAGCGCTTCGTGCATCGTCGGGTGCGCGTGCACGGTCGAGATCACATCTTCGATCGTCGCTTCGACGCGGCGCGCAAGACCCATCTCACCGATGAGCTCCGACGCGTCTTCGCCGATGATGTGCGCGCCGAGGATTTCGCCGTACGGCTCGCTCACGATGATCTTCACGAGGCCTTCGGTCGCGCCAACCGCGATCGCCTTGCCGTGGCCCTTGAAGGAGTACTTGCCGACCTTGTACTTGAGGCCCTTCTCCTTCGCCTGCTTCTCCGTCATGCCAACCGACGCGATCTGCGGGTTGCAGTACGTGCAGCCAGGAATCGACGCGTAATCGACGCCGAGGGTGTGGTGACCCATGAAGCGCTCGACGCACGCGACGGCCTCTTCGCTCGCCACGTGGGCAAGCCACGGCGCGCCGATGCAATCGCCGATCGCGTAGACGCCAGGAATCGACGTCTGGTACGTCGGTTCCTTCTTGTCCTTGTAGTCGGTCCAGATGTGGTTCTTCTCAACGCGCAGGCCGAGCTTCTCGTCGAAGAGGCCTTCGTAGCGGCCCTTCACGCCGATCGCGACGAGGACGCACTCGGCTTCGATCGTCTCGGTCTTCGTCTTGTCGGCGGCTTGTGCGAGGGTGACCTTCGCGCCGGAAGCGGTCTTGTCGATCGCGGTCGTCATCGTGCCGACCTTGAATTCCATGCCCTGCTTCGAGAACGCGCGGAGTGCCGCGGCCGAGATGTCTTCGTCCTCGTTCGGAAGGATCCGGTCGAGCATCTCGACGACGGTGACCTTCGTACCGAACGCGTTGAAGAAGTACGCGAACTCCATGCCGATCGCGCCCGAGCCGATGATGACCATCGACTTCGGCTGCTTCGCGATGGTGAGCGCGTCGTAGCTCGAGAGAATCGTCTTGCCGTCGGACTTCGCGAAGGGCAACTCATTCGGCGCGGCGCCGGTCGCGATCATCACGCGATCTGCCGTGATTTCCTGCGTTTTCTCGCCACCCGTGCCGTGGTAGTAGTCGCTGTCAGCCTTCGAAACTTGAACGCGGCATGGGCCAGCGGAGGTCTTGCCCGAAAGCACCTTCGCGTGACCTTCGACGTGATCGATCTTGTTCTTCTTGAAGAGGAACGCGATGCCACCGTTGAGCGTGCCCGTGATCGAGCGCGAACGACCGATGACCTTCGCCCAGTCGACCTTCACCGCCGCTGGATCGATCTCGAAGCCCCAGTCCTTGCCGTGGCGGATTGCTTCCATGTAGAGCTCGGCGTTGTGGAGCAGCGCCTTGGTTGGGATGCAGCCCCAGTTGAGGCAGACGCCGCCGAGCTTGCCGCGCTCGATGCAGCAGACCTTGAGACCCATTTGCGCAGCGCGAATCGCGCCGACGTAACCGCCGGGTCCGCCGCCGATGACAATGAGGTCGTAGTGCTTGGTCGTTGCGTCAGCCATGGGTGCCTCTCCTCGAACTTGCTTCTCAGTTTGCTTGATGAGCGACGTTGAGCGGTCGCTCATGCGATGTCGTGTGGTCTCGCCGCCGAGCGTTGCTTGGCGCGAAGGGTCGAGAGAATAGCGGCGAATGGGGAGCCGTCTCGGATGGTTTGGAAGTTCGTCCGAGAACGGCTGAGGGGTTCCGAGCGCGGAAACTTGTCGCGGTCGCCGCTGCGGCGGCTCCCTCTGGCGTTGTCCACGGCAGAGCAACACGCCCCTCGGCCCGCGAAACTTCAAACTTGCGATTCACTCCGAGGGGAGCCGGCCAGAGCGAGCGAAAGCGAAGCGAGTCGCGAGCGCTC
>JAIYCA010000432.1 GCA_027488265.1 Planctomycetaceae bacterium | reverse complement strand
GTGTCGTAGTCGGTGTAGAAGAGGTCGACATAGCCGTCGCCGTTGTAGTCACCGACTGCGAGATCGCAGAATCGCGGATTCGCCGCGGTGCCGTTGATCGCGAAGAGTTGCGGGATGCGCGCGTCTTCGAATCGGAAGCCGCGCCAGTTGCCGTTCGCATCGTCGCCGAGGTTCTTGTAAACGCGCGGCTGGCCGAGCATCGTGGAAACGTGATCGCTCATCGTTGTCGCGGTGACGAGATCAAGCCAGCCGTCGTTGTCGACGTCGACCACCTTCACATCGCGGTCGTTCGCAGAGTCGAACATGCCTTGGCTACCAGCGGTGTCAGAAGTCGAGCCGTACTCCGGGGTGCGATCCACGAGCACGCCGTTCTCGTTCATGAACAGAATGTCGCGGAAGCCGCCCTGAATCGAGCCAGGGAACTTGCGCATGCATACAAGGTCAATGTCACCGTCTTGGTCAAAATCGCCCCAACCGAAGTCCTTCTCAAGATTGTCGTTCACAAGCAGGCTCGACATCGCGACAAGGCGGGTCGAAGTCTCGTTGACGTAGTTCACGAATTGGGCGGTCGCCGAAGAAGCGATGAATGCTGAAGCACCCATTCCGAGGAGCGCGGACTTGGCGAAGGTCGAGAGAGGTCGCATGCGTGGAATACTCCGGTTTCCGGGAGGAGAGATCAGAATTTGATTCGAGAAATGAGTGTTCAAGTCTTCAGCGCTTCAGAGTCGGCCTGAGCCGAACTCACGTTGGCCTTACTGGCATGGTCCCCAGTTGCCCAGGACGATCGCGAGATCGCTTGCGCCGGTGAAGCCGTCACCGTCGAGGTCGAAGTTGCCGCTGCCCCAGCCGCCAAGCATCGAAGCGAGGTCGCCTGCCGCGACGGTTCCGTCGCCGTCAAAGTCACCGACACATGCAATGCAATCGTCCGGAACGCCGTCAAGATTCTTATCCGGCGAGCCGTTGAAGATCTCGACGAAATCCACGATTCCGTCGTTGTCGCAGTCGAGGTTCACATCAAAGCCGTCACGCGCAGCGGCGAGGAGGAAGCCTTCCATGTCGGTCGCGTTGATCGAGCCGTTGCCGTCGATGTCACCGATAGCGCAGGGGCTGTCCGCGTTGAACCCCACGCCTTGGCAGTCGACAAAAGCGGTGAAGTCATCCATGGTGATGTTGCGGTCACCGTCGATATCGAACTCATCGCGGCCGAGCGAATCGAGGAATGCGATGAGCTTGTTCTTGTCCGACGCGCTCAGCGCCGCAAACGCGGCAGCCGACGCAGCACCTTCGCCGATTGGCCCGTGCGCATTGATCGCGATGGTCACGCGATCGGCGAACGTGCCACCACCAGCCGAGCCGTTGTGCAGCATCGGATCGCGCGTGCGCAGGTTCCAGAGGGTCGGAGTGCGCATTTCAAGTTCGTTGGCGTCGCCTTCTTGCACTCCATCCCCAAGCGTGCCCATGTCATGCACGAGGAAGTCGGAGTAGGGGCGGATCGCCTTGTTGCGAATCGCGGCTTCAAGAGTTGGCGAGTTCGAAGTCGTCCAATCGCGCACGTGGCACGCGTTGCAGCCGATCGCGTTGAAAATCACTTCGCCGGACATTCCGGCGCGCGGCATTTGCGGTGGCTCGGAGAGGTAGCGCTGGAAATGGGTGACGCGCTCAATGAACGTGAAGCCGGATGCGTCGGGAACGTCCTCGGGATCGGCAACGGTGTCGCAGGACGCGAGCAGTGACGCATCGCCGTTCGGCGCGTTCTCATGGGGGATCAGCGCGTTTGTGATGCCCATTTCCATCGCGGTTGCATCGCCAGAGAAACTGAGCACGGTCGCAATCTGCGCCTTCCAGCCGAAGCGCCCCGCACGCAGCGGACTCGATGGTGAAGACTCGAGCGGAAGCACCCAGTGCACGCGGCCGGAAATACCGTCGCCGTTTGCATCCGTTGGGTCTTCGTTCGCCGCAATCGCCGCGTCTGGAATCGCTTCGATGAGACCAAATGCCATCGACGAGTTCGTCATGCGTACTGCGTTGACAGTTGCTTCGACCGGAATCGTTTCGCGGCAAGGATCACTGATCGCAAGGGATTGGAGCAGCGAGCCACCCAACTCTTCGAGCGGGAAGAACTCACCCTTCTCTTCCATGCCGAAGCGCGTGACCGAGATCGAACCCCAACCGCCAACGGGATTCGAGTGGCAGCTCTGGCAATTCGACTTATTGAAAATCGGTCCGAGACCGCTCGCGTTGCCGAACGGTGTGACGTACGAGACGCGGCCCGCGGTCCAGCGCGCGAGTTCCAACTTCGACAGGCCCCGCAGCGGGTCGCCAGCCTTCGGTTGAAGTGTGACGCCGCCCGCGAGCGCATTCGCGGCAAAGGAAGCGGTGAGAGACGCAACAGCGAGCCCCGCGAGGATGCGGCTACGCTGGCTGATCGAATGCCCGTTGGAGTTCAGGAGGGAGATTTGCATGGGGCCTTCTCGTGCCTTCAGATCTTTGGATCGTGTCTTGCGAGCTTGTCCTGCGATCTCGTCTCGCGATCGTGCTCTCAGCTGTGTGTCAGGCTCTCCGGCACTGAACTCGTTTGGTCTTTGCTGCGGATCCTTGCGGCCGATCTCTGCAGTGGCGACAGGCGCGGGTATACGTCACACATTGGGCAAAGGAGGCAACGAACTTTGGGATTGCCTTCTTCGCGTTGCTCGGGTTCTGTCAAGTTATCGGGGGACTCGGGCGAGGGAAATCGAATTTGAGGGATCCGAGAGAATTGACCGGAATATGGCGTTTGCGCAAATCTCTCGGACTACTGGACTTCGGAAGTCGAGCCCGTTTCGCGACCTGACGACGCTCGCCGCCCGGAACCATGGCAATCGAGCGAGTAAGGGAGGGGAGCCAGAATCTTGGTCATAGACTTTTTTCGTGGTTCTTCCGCGCGCCCGTGGTCAGCCCGGCGGGGTTTCCGCTCGCGCACTTGCCGGGTCCGCGCCGATAGGGCACGGCGCGAGATGCGCCTCAATGCCCGGTTCGACAGGGAGTTGAATAGG
>JAIYCA010000407.1 GCA_027488265.1 Planctomycetaceae bacterium | reverse complement strand
GATCTGCGATGTCGGGTGGAAGTGCTTCGCCGCCCACATAGAGAAGGCGGATCTCGGGAAGCGTGCGCCGTGGGTCTTCGCATGCGAGTGTGCGAAGGAGCGTCGGCGGCGGGCAGAGGACGGTGATCCGCTGCTCAATCAGCCACGGTACGAGATCTGGCCCGAGTCGCGCGGTTTCATCATCCATCACGACAACGGTGCCGCCAGCCGCCCATGCGAGCCACATCTCCTCGACGCTCGAGTCGTAACTCGCGCTTGAACCCTGCGCGACGCGATCATTCGGACCGAGCGCAAACTCGCGGCGATCGCCGTCGACGAGATTGAAGAGCGAACCGTGCTCAATCTCGACACCTTTGGGCTTGCCCGTGGTTCCCGAGGTGTAGATCACGTACGCGAGCGCGTCGGCAGCGGGGGGCATCGGAACAGCGTTGCTGCTGTTGTCGTTCGCTCGCGTGTGCGCGTCGAGTTCGCGTGCAGCCAGTGCTGCGGGCGAGAGATGTGAGATGCGAGACGGATCCGTGGAATGTGCAAAAATTTCGTCGGCGCGCACGTCGTCGGCTATCAGCACGATGGCGCCTGCATCTTCGAGAATGGTCGCGGCTTGCCTTGCGGGGAACACTGGATCAATCGCGACGTACGCTGCGCCTGCGCGCATGACGCCGAGCAGCGATGCGAAGAGCCACGGATCTCGGCGTGAAAGCGCGATCGCAACCACAGCGTCGCGCGCAGTGCGGTTTTCAAGGCGATCTCGAACGAGATCCGCGACTCGCGCGGCGCTGCGATCGAGTTCGGCGTAGCTCCACGCAGCGATGGTTGGGATGTCGAGTGCGATCGAATCCGGTGCGCGCTCAGCGACGCGATCAAAGATCTCGAGCACCGTGGATGCAGTGCTCGCGCGCGTTTCTGCGGAGCTCATACTCTCGAGGTTGCGCTCGAGGTTGTGCTCGAGGTTGTGCTCGAGGTGCGGTGCTCGGCTTCACCTTTGGAAGGTGACTCGTATTCGGAAGTTGACTCGAGCAAGCGCAGGATGTGCGGTGCAAGATGTGTGCGGCGCGCGTGTTGTTCCCGTGGTTCGAGATGTATGAAGCCTCGCACGTTTCTGACACAGCGCGGACTTCCACAGCGACATTCGAACGGCTCCGCCATGTCTGCTTCGGTTGTCGTGTAATCGAACGTGATTTCATCGCCAGCGCGAATCGCAGTTCGCGCGTAAAGCGCATCACCTTCGATGCGCGCGACCGGATCGCACGAGTGATTGAGAAATCGCCAAGGGTGTCGCGCGCGCATCTCGGCGTCAGGCAGCTCTTCGTCTGCTTCGATGTGACGACCAGCATCGATCTGAATCGAGTAGCGCGTGGGGTGACGTTGCACGCGTCCGCTGATGGTGAGGATGCGCTCACCGCGCGCGAGATCGCGCGTGGCGTACAGCGCAGCGCCATGAGGTGTGTCATGGACGAGAACAGAGAACGTTGAAACGATCGAAGTGTTGCTTGGAGTCACGGGTCGGAGTCCGCGAAGGTGGAAGCGCGAAGCGTACAACAAGCGACGTTGTATCGGGATGGTTTTGCGTGTGATCGACGAAGTCTGTCACGCGAGAGGGTTCACACTCGTGCGCCATTGAAACGTCAGCGTTTTCCACGGTGAGCGATCGCGCGTCGGGCGGGAGACGCGTCATCCGCGCCGAACCGCGATCAATTCCAACACCGTCGGTGTCACGAAGATCGAAGCGGGTTGCTGTTCCGCGGAATCGAGCGCTCGGAGTACCCGTTCGCCCCACGCTTGGTCGCGAAGGCCGAGTTCGACAAGTCGTGGCACGTTGGTCCGTACAAAGCCAGCGGGCCAACGCCATAGTCGCTCCTTCGGGCGGGCAGCGAAGCTGATCGGCCGAGCCGACACCAACTCAAATCCCTCTTCGACAAGGATCTGCGGCAAGGCACGGGCGATGTCTGGTTCGCCTCCCTGTGCACGCCAACTCTCGTACACCGCCTCGACGAACGAGCCAATCTCAGCGCTGTGTGGGAGCAGGCTGTAGGTCGAATAGGCGTGGTACTCGTGCAGTATGAACCGTCCGCCTGGTCGGATGGCGGCGGCAGCCGATCGCACAAGGTGACGAGGGTCGGGCACAAAGCACGCGACCCATCGGCACCACGCAGCGTCGAGGTCACGGACTGGCAGAGCGGCTGCCATGAGATCGGCTTCGATGGGCTTGATCCAGTCGTGACCTGCATTTCGCGCGGCCGTGGCGAGCGCCTCGAGAAATCGGCGACTGCGTTCGATCGCGTAGACCTCGCCGGTCGGGCCCACAAGCCGCGCGAGGTCGACAGTCGCAAATCCAGGGCCTGCGCCGAGGTCAGCAACCTTCGCGCCAACGCCGATTCCTGCCGCGTGCCACGCGCGATGCACCTCTTCCTGCCAGATTGAGTGCTGAAAAGCGAGGCGCTCGATTTCCGCGTCGTGGGTGCCGAGGACGTAGTCATGGTCTTGGTTCGACATGCCGACGTTGTACCGAATCTGCCTTGGACCGCATGGAGGCGGTCGTGGGCAAGATTGCTGCAGGTCGAATTCCGCCAAGCAACACGGCCAAACCGCCGATGATGCATGAGTCGTTCCATCGCAATGTCGCCCGCACCCGCCCACTCACCTGTTCTTCAAGCGCGCCTTGCGATTTCGCTTGCATGGGTGGCTGGGTACACCAACATCATCGCGGTGCTTGTGTGCGGTCACGTCGCGAGTCACGTCACTGGACATGCGAGTCAACGCGGACAGGCCGCTGCAGGCGGCGATTGGAGTCTCGCGCTCTTTGTTGGCGCGATTCTCGTTGCGTTCTTCCTAGGAGCTGTGCTCTCCGCATGTGCAACGGAAATCGCGCGATGGCGCGGCGTGCGATCGGTCTACGTTGTACCCGCGGCGCTTGAACTTGCGCTGCTTGCGGTCTTCGCAGAACTCGTTCGCCTGCACGATCCTGCGCAAGTTGAGTCGGGGGCGATGCTCTGGTGGATGACGATGGTGGCGTCGATCGCGATGGGACTTCAAAACGCAACCATCACGCGCATTTCAGGCGGTGTCGTGCGCACGACACACCTCACCGGCGTTTTAACGGATCTCGGCTTGGAATCGGTTCGACGCGCGATGGAGCGCCTCGCGATGCGTGCAGGCAAATCTCAACGTGACGCGGCGGCACACTCCGGCGCCGATGAAGCAGCGCGATGGCGGCTCCTTCTCCTTGCCTCCATCTTCGGGGCGTTTGTCTTCGGGTCCGCGTGCGGCGTCTTCGCGTTCCAAGCATTCGCGCACTGGAGCATGATTCCGCCGATGGCACTGCTCGGGTGGGTCATCGCGGTCGACATTCGCCGTCCGATTGCGGCCGCATCGGAAGGTGTTGCGAGTGACGTCGGAACACGATGATCAAACCGATCCAACCGATCCAACCGACCCAGCCGACCCAACGAGGAGCCGAGTTCCTGCGTGTTGAAGTGCTATTCAAAATCTTGATGAAAGAGCGGAATTCCTCATGCATGGTGCGAGATCGAACTCTCGATCGGACCTGCGTTACGCCTTTCCGCGCAAGGTCACGCTTCGTGCCGTCCACGCAGAGAGTCCAGCTGCGATGAGTGCGACACCTGCAGCGGTGAGTGCAGCCGCCACCGGTCCACTTTCACTCTCAACGCGAACGAAGATCGCGAAGAGCACAAGCACTGCGCTCAAAATCAAGAGCGTCACGGTGAAGAGAGACAACGCAAATCCTCGCAGCAACGCCCAAGCGAATTCTGCGCTTTCTGCTCGAAGAATGCGGCCCTCTGTTTCCGCGAGCTCCGCTGCAAGTACGAGAAATCGCGCGATCGCCTGCATCCTCACTCCTTCCGCCCAGAGCCAAATCCACCGAACTTCATGCCGAGGAGCATGCCCACAGCAAATGCCGATGCGACCGACATGAAGGGATGTTCTGCGATACGGGTTTCGGTGAACTCCGCAGCAGCACGCCCTCGATCGCCCGCATTACGAGCAGCTTCGTTCACGCCCGCGCGTGCGGCTCGTACGGTGTCCGCACCCAAGCCTGCGATGTCTCCGCGCAATTGGCGAAGGTCTTGCTTGATGCGCTCCAGTTCACGCGCGAGGTCTGAAATGTCATCGACGGTTGCGGTGGAAGTGCGATCGTTGTAGCGGTCCATGATGCTTTGGTCTCCAGTGTCGACTTGGGGGACGGCTCATTCCGTCCCGCATCGAAGTTCCGAAATCAAAGCGTTCGTTCAGTGCGCGCTCCATAGGGATGCATGCTCGAAGGGCGTCAACTTCGTCCGTGTTTACAGACTTGTGGAACAAGACAACTTCCCGCACCCCGTACGCGCATCGTGTTTGTTTCATCGCTTGTGATTCGGTGATGAGAGTTCCCGTGATGGAGGTTTGTGCGTTGGTATCACTGGGAGTCCTCCGCGAAGAGCAAGCACTTGTTGTGTCACCGATGAACTCGCTGTGAAAGAATGAGAAACCAATAGGAGGACATCTGATGTCTCCGCGAAAAACGTCTGAATCACGCGTCAATCAGTCCATTCTGGACACTCATGGAGCAGCGCGTGAGATCCCTCGCACCATCCTTGTACCAATCGACTTTTCGCGCGCATCGCTCGCGGCACTCGCATATGCCGCTCGAATTGCAGAAGGAACCTCTCATGAGATTCAAATGATCCATGCTGTGACGCCTACTCCGGTTGAAGAGGCTGTCACTGCGCAGCAGTTGCTCGTTGAAGCGGCACAGACGCGACTGGAACAACTGGCGAAACCGCTGCGTGCGCGTGGCTTGAATGTCACCGGTCTGGCGAAGATTGGCGTAGCGATCGATGTTCTCGAGGGAGAGGTAGCGCGGATCGACCCAGCGAAGAGCGAAGTCGTTGTCACAATGGGCGATCGCGGACTTTCAGCGATCCGCCGCACGCTTCTCGGCAGCGTCGCAGACGGCGCGCTTCGTCGATTGCGTTGCCCGGTCATCGTTGTTCATGAGAACGACGAGTTGAGCGAGCGTCTTCGCGTGGTCGTCGGATACGGGTTTGAG
This sequence comes from Planctomycetaceae bacterium, assembly GCA_027488265.1. GTDB lineage: Bacteria > Planctomycetota > Phycisphaerae > Phycisphaerales > SM1A02 > QWPT01. The sequence continues at coordinate 2,715 of JAIYCA010000407.1, read as the reverse complement.
AGCGAGAGTCTTGGTGCGGTTGGAGCGTTCCTCGCACTCTTCGGTCATGGCCGATTTTCCCCGCGTGTGGAATTGGTGCATGTCATCCCTGAGTATGAATGGGTCGAGGGCACGGAAGTGCCTTTGCTGCGCGCGCCTCCCATTGATGACGTTGAGCAACTTCGTGCGGAGGAACTCCACGCAGTCGCGGAATCGCTCCGAAACTCGGGGATAGACGCCACATCGACGGTTTTACGAGGCGATCCAGCGCGCGCACTGTTGCAGCACGCAGCGGACACACGAGCGGACCTTCTCGTCGCGGGTCGACGGCCACGTCGCGCGTTCGAGCGTCTGATTTTCGGCAGCGTCGCCGAAGGTGTGACTCATCGCGCGAAATGTGCGGTGCTCACTGCCTGTGCTGCGCCCGTGACATCGACTCGTCCGACGCGCGCAGTGATTCTCACTTGATGCGCCTGTTGAAACGAGTGAGTTGCGGAACGCTCCCCGTGGAGATGCGCGCTGCGTCTGCCATCAATCGCACATCTGAGGCGACGGGCCTCGGGAATTGCCTCGGCCACTTGTGGCCTTGGAACAACTCTGAAAGGAGCAGGAAATGGCGACGATCACGATGAAGAGCGATGCGCAAATCAAGAGCGATGTGCTCAATGAACTGAAATGGGACTCTCGAATCAACGAGACGGAGGTCGGGGTCACGGTGCGCGACGGCGTGGTGACGCTCGTTGGAACGGTTGATGTCTACGCAAAGAAGATCGCCGCGCGTGAAGCGGCGCATCGTGTGTTGGGCGTCCTCGACGTCGTGGATGAAATGCAGGTCAAAATCACGGGTATTGGTGCGCGGACCGACACCGAAATTGCGCGCGCGGTTCGCGAGGCGTTGGAGTGGGACGCGTTTGTTCCGGACAAAGACATTCGTTCGACCGTCTCGATGGGCATTGTCACGCTTGAAGGTGGCGTGGCAACGTGGGCGCAGCGCGCCGACGCGGAGCGCGCCGTGCGTGGTCTTACCGGCGTGCGTGGCGTCATCAACCAAGTGACGGTCACGGCCAAACCGTTGGATCCGATCAAGATCAAGCATGAGATTGAAGAAGCCCTTCAACGGCAGGCAGAGCGTGAAGCGCGACGCATCGCACTGAGTGTGAAAGACGGCGTTGTGACGCTCACTGGCCGTATCCGATCGTGGGCGGAGAAGAACGCCATCGATCGTGTTGTCGGTTTCGCGCCAGGTGTGCGACGTGTCGATGATCGCCTCACCGTTGATCCGTACGAATGAACCTACTGCGGCGCCTTGAGGTTTTGCCGCAAGGTGATTCGCATCGACTGATCTGAATGGTTGAAGACAGCGCGCGATGCGGTGGTCGTTTCGCGTGTGGTCTTTGGTATGGAAGACGTGTGAAACACGCAAAGGAGAGAGAAAACATGAACCTTGCACTTTGGAATCGCAATCCGATGCTCGACGAGTTCTCGCGTACGCGCGATGAACTTGACCGCGCGATGCTTCGGTTTTTCGGTACGCAGAACCTTCCACTGACTGGATTTGGCACGACGCTTCCGTTCGCTCGTATTGAAGGCTTTGCACCGCTCGTCGATGTTGGCGAGACTGATGACGAAGTCACGATTCGTGCGGAAGTTCCAGGTGTTTCATCGCGTGATCTCGATGTCACGATTGAGGGGAACACGCTCAACATTTCCGGCAAGAAGGAAGAGAAGGAGGAGTTCGAAGGTGAGAACAGTTACCGATGCGAACGCCGATTTGGCGCGTTCCGTCGCTCAATTGAGCTTCCAGAGTCGGTAGACCCCGATCGCGTCAACGCCGACTTTGTGGACGGCGTGGTCACGATTCGTGTGGCAAAGAAGCCAGGCCAGCGCGCGCGTCGCGTCGAGGTGAAGCCCGTCAGTCGGCGCGTCACGGTGCCTGGTTGATCGCGGATTCGCCCGATTTCACACGACAATACCTATGAAGGTGATCCAGAACAAAGGAGTTTCTATGGCAGCGATACTTGCAACTCAACCAATGAACTCATTGCGCGATCTCTTAATCGCACAACTCAACGAGATCTATGCGTCGGAAGTGCATTCGGAAGCAGTCATCGCGAAGATCCAAAGTGCTGCGGCATCTCCGAAGCTCTCTGAAGCGCTTCGGAGTCACTTGGCAGAGACCAAGGTCCACATCGCGCGCCTTGATCGTGTCTTCGGTGAAATTGGCAGTAAGCCGAAGAAGTCGGAGTCTCACGGATCCAAGGGAATTCTCGATGACTGCGCGACGATCGCATCGAAATCGAAGGTCGAGCCGCACGTTCGTGATGCGGCGATCATCGCAACAATGCAGCGTCTTGAACACGATGAGATCGCGAGTTACGGATGTGCGCGAACGTGGTCGAATCTCCTCGGCCATCAAACGGCAGCAGCTGAGTTGATGAAGACGCTGACGGAAGAGCGGCGGTTTGACGAGGCGCTCTCCCGACTCGCGGAGACGCTCAATCAAGGGGCTCTCGAGCCGATGACAGCAGGCTCGCGGTAGTCAACCCATGCGGGAGAATGCAACCGCGCTGGACGACTTGTTTGTCCAGCGCGGTTGATTTTTCGGTGCAATGAAGTGCGCATCGGAAGAACAATCTGCGTGTTTCAAGCGGACATGACGCGAAGCCTCATGGAGTGAAGCCCCATGGCATGAAGCCCCATGGCATGAAGCCCCATGGCATGAAGCCCCATGGCATG
>JAIYCA010000411.1 GCA_027488265.1 Planctomycetaceae bacterium | reverse complement strand
GTTGGAGGGCGTCGGCTTCGCACTTGGTGCCGACTTCGACGCGTCAGCCTTTCCGTTGGAAGACTTCACAGCAGGTGCGGGCTTCGCAGTTGCTGCGGGCTTGCCGTTCGCAGGCTTTCCGTTGCCGAGCTTCGCGTCGGGCTGGGCTGGCGAGGAACCAGTCGCCTTCTTTCCCGACTTACTCGCGGCTTGGGCCGCCTTTGCGATCTTCGGAGACTTGACCGTCGAATTGGCCGCAGACGTCGAGGCGCTCGCCTTCGACGAAGCAGCACTCTTCATGTCCGGCTTTGCGGCGGGTTTCGCAGCCGGCTTGGCTACAGGCTTGGCTGCGGGAACCTTCGCGGCTTTCTCCACCGACTTTGCGGCGGAAGCCTTCGCTGGAACTTTCGCGTTGGCAGCTTTCGCAGGCACAGCCTTCGCCGAACCTGCGGCCTTTGCGTCGGACTTGCCACCCGCCGCTGCCTTGGCAGCGACTTTCGCCGGTTCTTTCTTCGTCGCCAAGTAGAGTCTCTCTCTCCTCGGCGACGCCGCGCGACCAGCGCAGGGTCGGCCGAAGGGGCCGAAGCGTAGCACTCCAAGGCCATCACGTCAAAAGTCGAACGTACGACTTTCCACGAGGAAATGCGCTGCAATTGCGGCGATTCGCCGTCCTAAGCCCCCAAAAAGCTCGGCAGAAAGAGGGCCACGAACAGTTCTGGCGCGTGACGTGACCAACCCTCGGGACCTTCGGGCTCGCCGCGGAACGCGACGCACCTCACACCGACACGGTCGCCATTTCGTCGCGGAACGCGCCCATCTTGCGGAACTTCTCGAGCCGCTGGCGAACGAGCGATTCCGCGTTGACGCGGGAGAGTTCGCGCAGCCGATCGACGATCCAATTCTGGAGGTTGTCGGCGGCCCTTCGCGGATCACGGTGCGCACCCCCGAGCGGTTCAGGGATGACCTCGTCGATCAGGCCGTTCTCAAGATTTCGGCGCGCGGTCAGCGCGAGGCACTCGGCCGCACGGTTGTTCGTGGTTTCGTTCGCCTCCTTCCAGAGGATCGCCGCGCAACCCTCGGGTGAGATCACCGAGTACCACGCGTGCTCGAGCATCGCGACGCGGTCCGCCACCGCAATGCCGAGCGCTCCACCGGAACCACCCTCGCCAATCACCACAGACACGATTGGCGTACGCAATCGGCTCATTTCAAGCAGGTTGAGCGCGATCGCCTGCGCCTGCCCGCGCTGCTCGCTACCAAGGCCGGGGTACGCGCCGGGAGTATCGACCAAGGTCACGATCGGGAGGCCGAGTTTCTCGGCGAGTTTCATCTTGAGAAGCGCCTTGCGGTAGCCCTCAGGGTGCGCACAACCGAAGTGGGCCGCGACCTTCTCGGCGACCGTCTTTCCCTTGTGGTGCCCGATGAACATGCACTTCATCGAGCCAATCCGAGCGAAGCCGGTGACGATCGCTGGGTCATCGCCGAACGCGCGGTCGCCGTGCAGTTCGCAGAAGTCGCGACAGATCATCGACATGTAGTCCGCGGTCTGCGGACGAAGCGGGTGCCGCGCGATGCGCACCGTTTGCCACGGCGTCAGACCTTGATAGATCTTCTGCAGAAGGCTCTCACGGGTCACGTTGAGTTGCGCGAGTTCGTCGACGTAACGATCTGCGTCCGGACGCTCCTCGATCGCGTCGATCTGACGCTCAATCTCAAGAACCGGATTCTCAAAGTCGAGTTGGTAAAGCGGGCTGTAGCCGGGTCGGGGCATGGGGGCGAAGTGTAACGGAAGGTTTGGCGTTTCGACCGCCGTCTGTGTTCCGTCGCGGCCGTCATGGTTCTGCTCGGCCGCGCCGGCACGGGGCTCGTTACCTTGCCGCCATGCAGCCCCGCCTCGTCATCGTCGGTTTCGGAAACGTTGGACACGCCATCGTGCGCGGCGCGATTGAGTCTGGCATCGCGGCCCCGAGCGAGATCGGTGTGATGGACCCCGAACCAACGCGGATCGAGGAGGCTCGCGAAATGGGCATGCGCGCCGTGCAGGCCTCCGCCATTCCCGAAGCGGAACTCGTGGTGTTGGCGGTCAAGCCGCAGAGTTTCGCCGGAGCGGCGAATTCGATCGGCAAGATTGCGGCGAGTGGGCCGCTCGTGATCTCTGTCATGGCGGGTGTACGCAGCAACTCGATTCGCGATGCGCTTGGTGGCGCTGCGCGCGTCGTGCGCACGATGCCGAACACGCCGGCTGCGGTTCGTCGCGCGATCACGGCGATCGCATCTGACGCGGACGTCGTCGAGCCAGACTTCCAGAAGGTTGAGCAGTTGTTCGCGTCGGTCGGTCGCACCGTCCGCGTGCCGGAGGCGCTGTTCGACGCAGTCACGGCGGTGAGCGGATCGGGTCCTGCGTTTGTCTTCCGCTTTCTCGAAGCGTGGGCCTACGCCGCGGAAGAAATCGGTTTGCCACAGGACACCGCGCGTGCCCTCGCGCGCGAAACGCTCATCGGAGCGGCGACGCTGCTTGATACGACGCGCGAGGAGCCAGAAGTCTTGCGCGCGAAGGTGACAAGTAAGGGCGGAACCACCGCAGCCGGACTTGCGCGGCTTGATGACGCCGCATCGCGTGCAGGCGGTCTCGACGGACTCATGCTCGAGACGCTGCGTGCCGCGCGCGATCGCGGCACAGAGCTCGGACGCGGGTGAGGTGTGGCGTGTGGGCGCGGGCGCTCGAGAACGAGCGCGGAACGAAGTGAAGCGCGAGAGGATGGCGTTCCACGACTGGTGACGTGCCGTGTGGCATCACCTTTGGTGATGGCGCTACATGGAAGAGACGCAAGGCGCAACCATGTTCCATGGTCGCTTCGTGTGTGCTCGTGCGCCTCGCCACTACCTCCTGCTTCGCAGGGGGGTAGTGCCACACGAAACGAACAACGACGCCTTTACTCGATCGCTCAGGCTTCGCTGCGCTCCGCCTTCGACGAGGTCATTCGCGCCAAAGCGAGCGAGAGCGGCGGACGCGGCGTCATTCACGCCAGAGCGAGCAAGTTGCGAGCGCTCCAAATACGCATCTCAGCCCGCCGCGATTCACTCGCGGCGAGGCTGGCCAGAGCGAGCGAGAGCGGGCACCTGAAGCGAAGCTTCAGCAGC
>JAIYCA010000215.1 GCA_027488265.1 Planctomycetaceae bacterium | reverse complement strand
TGACGATCCATGCAGTGACGATCCATGCAGTGACGATCCATGCAGTGACGATCCATGCAGTGATATTCCATGAAGGGACGGAAGAAAGCGTGCTTTGACCCTGTCGCGTGCGCAATCGCGACGGAAGTGAAGACGACCAGCGGGATCCTGCCATGCACCGGTGAGCAACGACCGCTCGAGAAGGTGTCGCGCACGAGGATGTTGCTCGGGTGAAAAAACTCATCACAAGCCTTCATTCATCATCGGCGTCCGTCGAACCCTCAGCAAGCCCAGACTGGCGTGATTCTCCGGACTTCCCCTCGCTCTTCCCCGATCCTTCCCCCGATCCTTCCCCCGATGCTTCCCAAAGCGGCGCGGTATCCATGAGTTCATCCGACGCGAGCCAAAGCCGGATGGTGCCGTCCATCGACGATGTGGCCAGCGTGCGGCCGTCGAACGAAAACTGTACGTCGAGGATCGTGTCGCCGTGGCCTGAGAGCGACAGCAATGGCTCGCCGTCGGCGGCATCCCACACCCGAACCGCCGGACCCGTGCCGCCTGTCACGACGCGCGCCCCATCGGGTGAAATGGCAACACGCACAGAGTCGCCAGGATTCGCGCGCGTGCGCCAAACCACGCTGAGCGGAGCGTTCCCCACGCCGGCATCGCTCAGCTCTTCCGCCACATTCGCAGCGTTCTCGACGAGCAGCGCATCACCACCCTTGCAGCCCACCGCGACGAGCCGCCCATCCGGTGTCGAGGAGAGTGAAGTGACGGTTGTGCCCGTCCAAAGCTCCCATGAGCGTGTGAGTTGGATCTCCGCAGCATCAACCCCGCGCCGAACGCCATAACAGGCGACGGTCGAGCCATCGCCCACGAAGAGCGTCTCTCCAAGGTGGTCGGTCGCGAGTGCGCCATCGCCAGCGCCTCGACATGGCACGCTTGTGAGAAGTTTCCCTTCGCGGCTATAGATCTCGACCTGCGCACTCTCAAATCGGAGGAGCGCGATCGCATCACCGCCTGCTACTGGGGCCACGGCAAAGACGCTCGACGGGACGGAGAACGAGTCGAGAGCATCACCTTGGCGAAACCACACGCGCGCACCAGCCGCGGCGATCCAGCCGCCCTCGACCTTGGGATCAGCGGCGACATCCCACACGATTTCAAGCGCCGCTTCGGAACCGAGTTTCACCGCATCGCTCGACTCGCGTGACGCGAGATCCCACCGAAGGAGCCGCCCATCGTTCCGTGGAACCTCCCCGCCGCCAGATGCAAGACTTCCATCGGACGCGAAGGCAATGCTGTACACCCATGCGCGATGACCGCGAAGGACAGGCTCCAGCACATGACGCGCAACCGACCACATTCGCATCGAGCGGTCATCACCCACTGCGATCAACTGACCAACATTCTGCTCGTGTGCAACGCCACGGACATGCAGTTCTGCGCCGAACGCGTCACCAACTGGTGTTCCACGGTTGGCGTCGTAGATGTGAATCGTTCCATCGACGGCACCAGTCGTGAAGCGATATTCGCCCGGTCCATCCGTCAACGTGCGCAGCGCGCCGCGATGCGCGGCAATGGTGCGGACGAGGCGACCGTCATCTGCTTCGAAACAGTGCACGCGACCATCGAAGTCTCCGATCAAGGCGAGCGGACCTTCAGAGGAGCGCGTCGCGCCGATGCATTCGACGGCACTTCCTGCTGTTTCGACGAGCAAAGGCTGTGCGCCAAGCCGAGGCACAATCGTGGCACGATGATCGAGACGCTCGGCCACGATGAACCCATCACACGCGGGGAAGAACCGAACCATGCCGTCCCGAAAGCGCACATCTGCAGGATCGGGCATCTCCGAGATGGCTGGACCAACGCGTTGGACTTCGCTGCCAGTCTGAAGATCAAGCACCGCGGCGCGACCGTGGAAGGTCGCGTACGCCAGCCATCGTCCATCGTCAGACCACGCCACCGACGTCGGTGGACCGAGGTCGGCGGCGAGTATGCGGACGACTTCGCCCGTCTTTGTTGATTGGATGAGCATCGTCGACTCACTCGTCTCAGCGACGACGAATTGAGTTCCGTCCGGCGAGAGCGCGAGGTCGCGCGCGGGGACGCCTCGTTGTGCGACGAGCTCAGGCGCTCCAGAAACTCCGTGTATCGCATACACGTGCCCCGAAAGATCACCCACGAGAACCACGCCGCCGCGACATGCGACCGTAAGTGGAAGCGCGGGAAGCGAGAGTACGCGCGACTCCGCACCCGCTCGGTTCGCGAGATAGCGCCATTCCCAACCGCGTAACTCAAGCGGAACACTCGAAAGCGCACGTCGCGTATCGCGTGGTGAACCACTTTCAAGCGACGCCTCGGCATCGCGAATCGCACGGCGATAATCCGCGCGCTTCGTGACTTCGAGCGCAGAGGCGAGTTCACGACTGCGCGACTCAGCGACTTGCCAAAGATGCACGGCGTACCAGAGAAATCCAACGAGCGTCGCAAATGCAAGTGCGGTGGCGACGATCAATACGTGATAGCGTCGCGTGAATCGGCGCGCGCGTTCCACGCGCGAAACAGGCCTCGCGCGTGTCGGTCGACCATCAAGGAATCGCTTGAGATCCTCGGCGAGTTCTCCTGCGGTTTGATAGCGCTGCGCAGGATCCTTCTCAAGAAGCCGCGCCACGATGATTTCAACATCGCCACGCAGAGCGCGATCCACGCGACTGATGGTCGAGGGAATCTCATCGCGAATGATCGCGGCAGCTTCGGGAATCGTGCGTCGCTCGACCGAGTACGGCAGCTGTCCCGTGAGGCACTCGTAGAGCAGTACTCCCATCGCGTAAAGATCACTGCGAGCATCGACCGCGTGTGTCCCATCAAACTGTTCCGGGCTCATGTAGGGCAGCGTGCCCACGAGCGAATCGCCCACCGAAACTCCCGGAAGCGACATCGTCATCATCGGTTCATGCGTGCGCTCACCCTCCGTGGTGGGCGCCCGAGAGAGTGTTCCCGAGACACCAAAATCAAGCACCTTCACCGAATGCTCGGCCGTGACAAAGATGTTGCCTGGCTTCAGGTCGCGATGGACGACACCCGCCGCATGCGCGTAACCAATCGCGTCGGCGATATCGAGAAAGGCCTTCACCACTTCGCGCACCGAACGCCGCGCTCCCCGAACTTCACCGCCACTCTTACCGCTTCCTGCACCTACACCGCCGCTCGCTCCTCGCGCCCAGACATTCAGCGGCACACCATCGACGAACTCCATCACGAAAAATGGACGCACGGGAAGGCTTGCTGTGTCGGTACCCGCGTCGTAAACCCGCGCGATATGTGGATGCTCGAGGCGACTGAGTAGGCGAATCTCTCGACGAAATCGCGTCAGTGCTGCGGGATTCCACGCACCGCTCCCGAGAACCTTGACTGCGACGATGCGCTCCGTCGCCGATTGCCGTGCCTTGAGTACCACGCCGCTTGCGCCGTAACCCACCATTCCGAGAACTTCATACCCGCCAATACGCTCGGGAACGTCGACCTCGACCTCCGACTCCTCTTCCGGCGCGTCAATCACCGAACTGATGTCGATCAAAGTCCGGACCTCCGGCGTGCCTTCACGATCGAGTTCAAGCATTTGACGCAATTCAGTGCGAAGCGACGCGTCGCCAATCGCGGCGAGCATCGCTTCGGCTTCGGCCGGCGACAAGTCGTGCGCACGGTCGAAGAGGTCGTTGAGCAATTTGAATCGCTGCGCGTCGTCCATTGGTGGGTGAGTCGGTCGGTCGGTCGGGTGAAGAGGATCCGTCGTCAGCGTGGTGTGTGCACGTTCATGGAGAATCGTCGCAACGATGTTTCTAAAACGGGAACCGCCCCACAAGAGGGGGTCACCACGAGCGTGACGCGCTGGAGAGGTTTCGTGCGCGCGTAGTTCCGCCAATCAGATAAGAAACAGGAATCGCGCGGCCGAGCCTCAGGATTTTCCGTCAGAACCTTGCATTTCTTTGGCGAGCCATGCCTTCGCCATCCGCCAATCGCCCTCCACAGTCGAGAGCGAGACTCCGAGAACCGTCGCGATCTCCTCATGACTCAGCCCGCCGAAGATCTTGGCCTCGACCACGCGCGCCTTGCGCTCGTCGAGCTTCTCGAGTTTCCGAAGCCCCTCGTCGATCGCGAGTAGATCGACCTGCGCGACGCCAAAGTCGGGTGCCGCCATGCCTGGATCGATCGGAATTCCCCGTGATCCGCCGCCCCGCTTCTCCGCGTTTTTCGATTCCGCGTGGTTGATCAGCACCTGCCGCATGGCCGTCGCCGCGACCGCCATGAAGTGCGAGCGACTCGCGAACGCCTCCGAGTTCGACTTCGCGATCTTGAGGAAGGCTTCGTTGACGAGCGCGGTCGGCTGCAGCGTGTGCGACGGGCGCTGGTGGCGCATGTAACTTGCGGCGAGGGCACGAAGTTCGCCGTAGACGAGTTCGATCAACTGCGGCGAGAGTTGCGTCGATTCGGCGTTGGGGTCGGGCGAAGCCATGCGGCAATGCTACCGAACCCGCCCGATCGCACCAAATGCGGGGCAAAACGCAGGAAACACGCGCGACAAACATGCGCGGTCACACCCCACGAAAATGGACACACTGCTCGCGACGCTCAACGCATGCACTCAACGCGGGCACTCAACGCGCGGGCAGAACCATGCCGCGGCATTCGCCGAAGCCAATCCTCGGGCGGCCTGGCGCCGAGCACGATCCGCGCATGATGACTTCGTCGCCATCTTGTAGGAACTTCCGCTCGCTGCCGTCGCCGAGCGTGATTGGCTCGGTGCCGCGCCAAGTGCGCTCGAGGAGACAGCCGCGCGAGTCCTTGGTCGGGCCAGAAACCGTGCCCGACGCGAGGAGGTCGCCGACTTCCATGTTGCATCCGTTCGACGCGTGATGCGCGAGCATCTGCGCGGGCGTCCAGAACATGTCGCGGAAACTCCCACGCGAAACGAGCGTCGGCGCAATGCCCTTCTCGCGCATCGCCGCGCTCGCGATCAAGACTTCGAGCGTGATGTCGAGGTTTGTGCCCGCGGGGTCGGTGAGATACGGCAGCGTCTGCGGATCTTCGGCGCTACGTGGCGGACCGGGCACGCGGAACGGTTCGAGCGCATCGCGCACGACAACCCACGGCGACACGGTCGTGGCGAAGTTCTTCGCTAAGAACGGACCGAGCGGTTGGTATTCCCACTTTTGAATATCGCGCGCCGACCAATCGTTCACGAGCGCGAAGCCGAAGATGCGATTCCACGCATCCGCGACGGGAATCGTCGTACCAAGTTCATTCGCACGACCGACGAAGAAGCCAACCTCGAGTTCGTAGTCCATCAGCTTCGATGGACCAAAGGACGGCGGACCGTCGTCGTTCGAAACCGTTTGACCATGCGGCCGAACGATCGATGTGCCGCTCGCCACAAGCGAACTCGCGCGACCGTGGTAACCGATCGGAACGTGCTTCCAGTTTGGCAAAAGCGGATTCGTTGGCCGGAACATCGAGCCGACGTTCGTCGCGTGATGGAGCGACGCGTAGAAATCGGTGTAGTCGCCGACGACAAACGGCACCGATGGTTCGCACTCCGCAGCGGGACGCAACAACCGCTCGACCTTTGCGCGTGCGGGTGAACCGTGCGCGAGCAACGCCGCGATGTTGTGGCGAAGCATGGTTTGCTGCGCAGCATCGAGTTCAGCGATGCCGTTCAACCAACCAACGTCCATTGCCATGAGGAATTCATCGCTTGACGCGAGTTTTTTCACGAAGAGATCGGCGTCGAGTGCGTCGCGCAGGCAAAGCACGCGATCGCCGATGCGGGCTGCGGGGCCGTCATCGACGACGCCGTACGGAAGATTCTGGATCGGAAAGTCGCCCGACGCGTCGTTCGCGGATTCAACCCACGATCGGAGCGCTGGATCTTCCGGCGAAACGAGTCGGGTATCGCGTGATTCACCTGCACTCACGAGGTTGCCTCCTCTTCACTTTCTGGCACGTCACCTTCCGGAAGAAGCCCAAGCCCGCGCAGATCGGCAAGCGGCTCTTCAAACGAGCATGAACCGAAACTGTGCGCGAAGCGCTCGCGGGCTTCTGCGATTTCATCGAACTTCAGGAAGCGCTTACGCCATGCGAGGCCGGTCGGTCCAAACTCGAATTGCCGCGCGTCCTCTTCAACGAGAATCGATTCGATCTCTTTCTCAGAGATCGACTCGTCCTGCCAGAGCAAACATCCCGCGACAAAGACATTGAGGAAGCCAAACTGCATGCAGCCGACGTCGGTTGCCATGTGACGACACGGATGATGCAGGCCCGCGGTCGCTTTGAATGGGACTTCAGCCGCGCGGCAGATCTTGAGGAATCGCGCGACTTCTTCCGGCGTTGGGTGCGCGTCAGCGGTCACGCCGCCCGTGCGAATCTTGGCGCCGGTATCGAGCGACGCCATCGTGGTTACGAGGCCGCGAATGTCGCCCTGCACGGGGATTTCGAAATACGCAAAGATGTCGTCGGGGACATACTCAAGCGCGCGGTCGATTTCGCGGGGCGAAGTTGCTTTCGTTTCGATCGTGTCGATCGCCGCGCGGCCGTGGATTCGGCTGAACTCGCGGTCTTCCATGCGCGCGTTGAAACGCTCGATGCGTTCGAGGTCGTCGACGATCTGTCGATCGGACGCGGGCGCGACAAGCACCGAGAGCGGCCATGGCTCGTCACCTTCGATGTCCGCGGTTTTAGGAAGCAGCGGATCCGCTGCGTCGACGAACTGTGGGAACTGCGTGACAGGCACGATGAGGCGCGCGAGCATCCACGACTCGCCGGAGCGGCGGTAGCGGGCGTAGTTCGCGGCGGTCGTTGGCATGTCGAGCTTCGCGGGCGGGAAGAGCCCTGCGTAGTCGAGAACGGAATCGAGAAGGAGTCGAACAGCGTGCATAGTGGTTCCGACTCTGGCGGCTCGCCGCGTCGGGTGGGCGATTATGCCCGATCTCCGGCGCGGGCGTTGGAGGGTCGATGCGTGCTGCCGCGCGCGAGGCGGGGAACGCTGGCGGGCGTTATTGTGCTTTCGGCGACGGTGGCCATCGTCAATTGCAGACTGGCTGACGTCCTTTCTCGTTGCCGCTCACCCCTGCTCCAACGCTATGAACTGCCTCTCAAACATCCTGCCGCTGCGATCCACGCTCTCGATGTCGATCTCCGTGCATGTCGACCGCGGATTTGTCTCACGCAAGTTTGCTCCGTCTGCGGCGTCGATCGCGCTCGCGAGCGCCGTCCTCCTGACAGGTGTCGGTTGCGCGACGAATCCCACGTCGCCGACGGGTGCTTCCGCCACTGCGAACTCCAATCATCCGCAGATTGAAGTCGCGGGTTGGCTGCACGATCGCGACCGCATCGTTGCGATTGAAGAAGGCGTCGTGCAAGGCGACATGAAGCGCATCGCCGTCGATCTGATCGGTGATCCGGAGCGAAGTCGGAAGTTTGGCTACCGCTTTGAGTGGTTCGACGCGGCGGGCATGCCGACGGGGCCAGCGAACACGGCGGTCACGGTGGTTCGCCTGCGCGCGAAGGAGCGCATGACGCTCACGTCGATCGCGCCGACCGCGGCATCGGTGCGTTGGAAGTTGACGTTTGAGAATGCGCCAGAATGAACGGCAGAAGTAAGTGCCCGATGCAGGCGCGAGCGCGATCAGTTGGCCGATGCGTTGGCTTCTGAAGTCGCGGCCGCGCTCGGAACCGACGTATTTGATTCGGTGACGCCATTCGACGTTGGGCTTCCGCCATCAGTGGTTTCGCCGCTCTTGCCTGAAGAACTCTTTGACGGATCGCGAATTCCTTCGGGGAGCGGTTGCGCGGCCTTGTCGGCGATCCAACGCGCAATTGGGAACGGCAGTGGATGCTCCTTCGCGAGTTCCGCCATCACGCCGAAGGCAGCCGTCGCATCCTGCTTCGCCGCGATCTCATCGACACCCGCAAGCCAACGCGTCTTGAGCGCGTCGTCAAGCGACGCTTCCCACGCGCAATACTCGGCGAGCGGCTCACCCTCGAGAATCACCGCGCCGAAGATCGATTCCTGCCGTTGCGTCGGCAACGCCCACATCGCGTAGTACGGCGGGTTGTACGGCGCGTAGCGATACTTCGCCTCGTAGAAACCACCTTTGAACTCCACGCGGCGCGTCGTTGCGTTCCAAACGCCGTTCGTAAAGAACGGCTCCGCGCCTGTGTCGAGAATGACCTCCGCGTCGGTGACTTTGGGGCGCTCCATTGTGCGGAAACCGAACGGTGGCGGCAACTCGAAGTCCCACTTCCCTTGACGAATCGCTTCCTTCGTTTGCTCGTTGATCGCGGGAGACGCGAGGATGAGGTCGCGGTATTCGCGCGAGAGTTTCGTCCAAAGCACGAACTCAATCGCGATCGGCACGAAGTCCTTCAACTTCATGTCTTTCTTGCTCGGGTCAAATCGCGAAACGAGTCGCGCGACAGCGGGCGAGAAGACTTTGTCGGCAACCCACGCACGCTCGCGGCCAGAGACGTTTCCGTTGATTGCGAGTGTTTGCGCGGCGGCGAGTTCGTCAGGTGTCAGCCAACCACGCTCGGCGAAGTGGATGATGAGCGGTTCGAAGAGCGAAAGTCGAAATGTCTCGTCGGTCGTGCGCGGCGAGAAGTCGTTTGCGTTGCGCGGCATCGCGCCGATGCGCTGTGCCTGCGAGGCGGCTTGCATGCCGGAGTACATGAGGTACGTGTCGGCGGCGAACGGGATCATTTCGGAGTTCCACCAACGCGCGAATTCGCTGCGCGCGGGTTCCTCCTTGATCTTCCGCAACTCGATGAATCGACCGAAGAGTTGCATCCAGAGAATGCCGCCCTCGACGCGCTCGCGTAGGCTCGTCCACTCTTCGCGCTGATCGGCGAACTGTTCGTAGTAGACGCGCGCACTTCCGAGCGCACTATCGACTCGACCGATCGCGCCGCGATTTCCGATCTCGGATGGCATGGCACTGTCGGCGAAGCTTCCGACAAACTTGCGGCCGAGTTCTTGATCGGCTTCGCCCTCGGATCCATAGGCTGCTGCGGCTTGCGCGAGAGATTTCTCGTCGGTGGCGTTCGTCGCAAACGTGCGCTCCGCGGTCTCGCCGCTCGCGGAGATCTCGACTTTCACTTTGCGGTTTTGACAGCCGATGCCGACGAACGTGCTCGCGACGATGACGACAAGAAGCAGCGAGTGCACGACGCGCGAATGGGCACCCGACATGCAAGCGAAGTTGGCAAGATCACGCGAACGACTCATGTCGACATCCTACCTGCGACGACGCGCCTGCCCATTGCTGGAGAGACGAAAGTCTTCGATGAAGACTTGATCCCTACCGCCGCGTGCGTGTTCACGGCGATCGGAGTCCGCTCGACCTGCGTCGGCCTGAGTTCGACGCGAGATTGCCGCCACCGCCCTCCCGCCGAACCGTTACCCTTTGCGACCCAGCCGAGGAACTCTCCGCCTCAGCCCAGTCTCTGCCGGAGCAGTTCGAGGGGCGATGTGGCGGCATCGTTGTCTTTCAAACGCCCCTGCGAAATGCATCGTGCACGTTCGACTGCATTCGCACGTTTCGCGACTGCATTTTCGGAATGACTCATCGGTAGTCGTGATTGAGCCCCTCGTGACGAACCCCCCTGTCTCTCCTCCTCTTCCTCACGACCCGTTCGGCGCGATACGGGAACCGAACTACCGGTTTTTCGCATTCGCTTTCGTGGCGTCGAGCATGGGACTGCAGATGCTCTCGACCGCGATCGGCTGGGAGGTCTATGAGCGCACTGGCGACGAATTGTTGCTTGGCTTGATGGGGTTGGCTCGCGCACTGCCCGTCATCGCGCTGACCCTTCCCGCGGGAACGCTCGTCGATCGGGGGAACCGAAAGTCGATTCTCTCGATCACGCAGATCGGTTTCGGGCTGGTCGCGCTCTCTCTCGCGTTCGCGAGCCACGCTTCCGCGCCGATCTGGGTGTTCTTCCTTCTGCTTCTCGCCTCCGGTTGCGTGCGAAGTTTCAACGCACCTTCGCGCGGCGCGCTTCTTCCATCGCTCCTTCCGCCGGAGCGCTTTGAGAACGCGATCGCTTGGCAGTCGGGGTTCTTTCAGTTTGCGGCGGTCGCGGGGCCGCTCCTCGCGGGCTGGATCATTGCCAAGATCGGTGGCGCGTGGCTTGTGTACGCCATCACCGCAGTGCTCTGCATTGGTGCGGGCATCGCAGCGATTTTCTTGAAGCCGCGCCCCGTGCAGCGAACTTCCGCGCCGCCGCGTCTGCGCGACATGTTTCATGGTGCCGAACACATTTGGCGCGAGAAGACCATTCTTGGTGCACTCACGCTTGACTTGCTCGCCGTGCTCTTCGGCGGTGCGACCGCGCTGCTCCCCGTCTACGCGAAGGAGATTCTCCACTGTGGCCCCGAAGGCCTCGGCGCTCTTCGCGCCGCGCCCTACATAGGCGCGTTCTTGATGGCGATCTGGCTCGCCGCACGTCCGAGCTTCCGACACGCGGGGCGAGCACTCCTTCTGAGCGTCATTGTCTTCGGCCTCTGCATGATCGTCTTTGGCCTGAGCACCTCGCTCTGGCTTTCGATGGCAGTGCTTGCGATCAGTGGCGCTGCCGACAACATTTCCGTGGTCATTCGGCACATGCTCGTACAGACGCGGACACCCGATGAATTGCGCGGCCGAACGACCGCCGTCAACTCGGTATTCATCGAGTGTTCGAACGAGGTCGGCGCCTTTGAGTCGGGCTTGGTGGCTCGCCTCGCGGGACCAGTCTTCTCAGTGGTGAGCGGTGGTATCGGCACGATCGCGGTTGTTGCGTTCGTGGCGTTCGCGTTCCCTGAACTTCGTCGCATGCAACGATTGCAAGAAACGAAGGAAGACGTTCGCCGCGCCGAAGTCGAGGAAGAAGAGCATCGTCGGCTCGGCACCGAGGGTTAGCGACGTCGCGCACTCGCCCTCGCGACGGCCATACGGCGACCATTCAACGACCACGTGACGACCACGTGACGACCACGTGACGACCACGTGACGACCATTCGACGACCACGTGACGACCATTCGACGACCACGTGACGACCACGCGCCACGCACGATCACTCGCGCGAGCCAGCGGACGTTTTCGAGTCACCCGCATTCGGCGCGACTTGCGCCGTCGGGTCAGCACCAATCACTTGCGACGGCTTCTCTTGGAGAAGCGGACGATCTGTGCCGCGCACTCCACCACACCCCGCAAGCGAACACCCAACCACGACGAGTGCGAGGCCCAAACTGCACGTCTCTCTTCGAGACAGGCGACAAGCCGTCCGCGCATACTGAGAGCCACCAACGGTTTGATCGCCTGCCAGTAACGCCCTGCCAAGCATATGTCGCATGGACGGCTTGATCGCCGTCATCACGTTCGTCAGAGCGCCACATGCGCGGATGGTTGAGTCGTGGTTCGCCATAGCTTTAGCGTACCGAAGAACTCGCACCTCAGCGACGCCCTCCCTTCGTAGAGCCAACCGTAGTTGAGACAACTGTCGAAGAGCCAGCCGAGTTACGGCGGCGCGTACGTATGTCGCGTGATATCACGGGCGTCGGTCACAAGGAGATGCACGACTCCATGACGCCGCTCGACTTTGCCGCGGACACAAATGGCCGCAGCGTGACGCACGGCCTTGCGTAGACGTTCGTAGACCTGAGGTCGGAAGATGAGATTCGCAATTCCCGATTCGTCCTCGACCGTCATGAAGACGATGCCTTTCGCCGTCGACGGGCGTTGGCGAAGGAGGACAAGGCCCGCCACGGTGATTCGACGCCCTGCGGGAGTTCGGCGTTCATCTCGAAGAAATCCACACGGCAGCACGCGCGCACGCTGCAGCCGCTCGCGGAGGCATGCGATCGGGTGACGTTTCAGCGAGACGCCCGTCGACTCAAGATCCTGCGCGATCGCCGAGAGTTCATGGACCGACGGAAGATTGGGTTCGTGTTCGTCGGGCTGCGGCATCGCAACGTGCGAGGACGTGGGAATAGATTCCTCGTGAGGAATATCGCTCCCCTCACCGATGCGCTCTTTGGCGTAACTCGAAGCATCATTGTTTGAAGTATCACGTGAAGTGCCGCGTGGATTATCGCGTGGGGTATTCCAAAGACTTGGCGCTGGACGACCATCTGCGTCTCGGGCCCGATCACGCAACGCGAGGATCTGCCACATCGCTTGCTGTCGATCAAGCCCCATCGATGTAAATGCATCGGCGGCTGCAAGTTTGCGCAGGGTTGCGCGCCCGATGTTCGCGGCATCGGCGAGATCTGCGATACGCCGAAAAGGCCCCGTGCGTGCGACCGCTGCAACGATGCGTTGCGCTTCATCGACTTCGAGCCCGCGCACCATCCGAAGTCCAAGTCTGACCGCTGGCTGCGATGGAACATCAAACGACACATCGCTCGACAGGCGCGCTGCATGATCTTCGCCTGACGGAGGACAGAGCGGTTCGGCCAGCCGAGAGAGACTTGATGGTCTATCGAACTTTTCCGTGCTGTTCTCGAACGTTGTTGTTGGAAGCGCGCTGCGCCCACGCCCGT
Source organism: Planctomycetaceae bacterium (assembly GCA_027488265.1). GTDB lineage: Bacteria > Planctomycetota > Phycisphaerae > Phycisphaerales > SM1A02 > QWPT01. The sequence continues at coordinate 514 of JAIYCA010000215.1, read as the reverse complement.
GCGCGCGAACAAACCCGATTGCATCTTCAGCGTTCATGTCCCGCATCTCTCGCGGAACGACTTTGCTCGCCATCGTTTCCCAGCGTTGCACGCGAACAGATGTACCCGTGGCTTCAACAGACGGTCGAGGCTCATTTTGCTCGCCAAGACCACCCCAACGGAAGCGTTCCAGCAGATAGATCGAAGGCTTCGCACGCATAATGTCGTCAGGCATCGCGTTCGCGCCTGCATCATGCGAATACGCCACACGTGTCTGCTGATGTTTCTGCTGATGTTTCTGCTGATGTTTCTGCTGATGTTGAGCTTCTAGCATTGCGCCAACTCCCGCCTCGACACGAAATGTTGAACGCGCGGAGGATATGGAGGCCGTGTCTTGTGCGAAATACGACATCGACGACGCAGCAGACGATGCTGTTGAGGGAGCACACCAAGCGAACTGCGTCTGCACTTCACATGAAGCATGGCGACACTCCTCCGCAAGGCGTGCGACAACGTCAGGCCCGCGCTCAAGCGT
>JAIYCA010000016.1 GCA_027488265.1 Planctomycetaceae bacterium | reverse complement strand
GGGTCGAACGCGAGGCCGAGAAGGCCGCGCTCGTCACCAGCGCTCGCGACGTTGTCCACAATCGCATCGATGTCGAGGAACGACGTCGCGAGCAAGGTCGGCGTTGCGCTCGTCATGTCGACGATGCGAACGCGGCCTGACTTCTCCAGCACGAAGAGCCGAGTGGCATCGCCCGGCGCGTGCGTGACGTAGGTCGGAAAGGTGAGGCCGGTGTTGACGATTCGCCTGGTGCGAACAGTCTGAGCGTCCGCAACGGACGCAACGGCGAGGGCAGTCACAAACGCGGCAAGGGCGAACTTCGTCTGCATAAATCGTCTCGTCATCAACTAGGCGCACGGTCAAACGCCGTGGGCGATTTTCGAATGCTCTGGCGGGCCTCAACTCATTTCAGGCTGGTCTGTTTGGCGGGTGTCACAACTCTCAGACAACGCCTCAAACCAACCCTGCATGGACCTTGAAGCACGCTTCTCGAACGGTCTTTCGGAACAGGAAACCTTCGGCTGACCAGAGGAACGTTCCGGCACCGCCGATATTCGAAAGATACGCCTGAAACGGTGCAGTTCCATGACCAGTTCGCTGCGAATCGGCGAAACTCGTTGCGATGTTCATCCCGCGGTCGCAGAGATGCGCGCGTGGAGCCGCGTTTGGGTCCTAAAACTCGCAGGCGATGCTCACGCCGACGGCCGACCGACGCCAAGAACATCCTCGAGGCGGCGCAAGACTTGAAAGTACGCCCCTGCCGCCGCTTCGAGTTGGGCTTGCGATGCAGGATCGTTGGGCTTCGCGTCTTCGATCGCCTCGCGCAGCATCGGCCACGACGATGTTCCGTAGCCGGAGTAACGATCAGTCGCTGCGTAGAGATTGCGGAACCATGGCCGCGAAGGAAGTCCGCCGGCTCGAAGCCAGAGCGAGGACAGTTGGCCAAGGTCCGCTCGGCCGCCGTCTGCGTCTCGCTCACCCGTCGCGACAGACGCGGAGCGCTGATCGAAGCGACGCGCGGGTTCGCGGAGTTTTTCAAAGCCCTCCGCGAGGCGTGAGCAGTCGAGTTCGGCCGAGGGTAAACCTTGGGCCGACGCGAGCTTCGCGAGCCGACGCGCCTGTTCGGCGGCATCGGTGACGAGTCGTTCAGCCGATGCATGCGGGGCGCTGGCGTTTCCGAATTCCGCGACGAGCGCGTTCGTGATGCCTGTGACGAGCCGCGCGGATGCGTAGTCGTCGCCCACAACCGCGCGGTACCACGCGACCGTGTCGTAGTTCGAGTGGTAACTCACCCCTTCCCCGCCGCCCGCAGAGAGCATGATGCTCGGGACGCCCGCGTGACACCAGAAGCCGACATGATCGCTTCCGCCGCCGAGATCACCGTACGTCGGCTGCCCCGCGGCGTCCTTCCCCCACGCTTCGAGCGCGGTGCCTTCGCCGCGAGGTCCGGGCGCCGCGGCAATCGCTTGATCGACCCGAGCTCGCAGCGTTGGTGAAACGCCCGCGCCAGGCTTCAATCCCATCGCCGCCATGTCGAGGTTGATGTAGGCAACGGCGCGTTCGGTGAGTGCGTCGCGATCTTTCTCAACGAACTCGCTCGAACCGAAGATGCCGTACTCCTCGGCCCCCCACGCACAGAAGACAAGCGTGCGGTCGAGTCGCTGGCCACGCCGCGCGAGTTCGCAGAAATTCTGCGCAGACTCAAGCATACAAATGGTGCCAGCGAGCGGATCCGCTGCGCCGAAGCACCATGCGTCGTGATGTGCGCCAACGATGACTTCTTCATCAGGGCGCGTGGCACCGCGAAGCCGCGCGATGACGTTCGCCGTGCGTGTCACTTCGCGGGTCTGTTCGACTTCCATGCGAAGACGCAGATTTTCATCACTCAGCGCGTACGGGCAAGACAATCCGCCGCGCCACTCTTTCGGCGCTTCGGGGCCTTTCATCCGCGCGAGAATCTGTTGCGCCGCGCCGTACCCAATCGGCTGCACAGGAATCTTCGGAAGCTTCAACGCGGAGGGATCGAGGCGCCGCGCATCTTTTGAAGCGAACACACCAGGCGTCAGTGGATCACCCGAATATGGGAGGGTCAGAAGCGAGCCGCGCTGAATGCACTCTGGGTTCGCCCAGCCGCCGCCATCGGGCCATGTCTTTCCACGTGTTGCGCCGCTGTCGGCTGGATCGGTGAAAATCACAAGACCAACGCAGCCAACTTCTTCTGCGAACTTTGCTTTGTAGCCGCGGAAATTCCCGCCATAGCGCGCGAGTGCGATCTTGCCTTTCGGATCGATGCCGAGTTCGGCAAGACGCGCGAAATCCTCGCGCCGACCGTAGTTCACATAGATGACGCCCGCCTCGGCAACGCCTGATCCGCTCCATGCGTTCCACGCGATGTCGAGATCAGGATGCGCGGTCGCTGGATCAATCGCGAGATTCGGTTCCGTCACACCAAGCGAAAGAACGCCGCGGCGACCTTCGGATGTGACTGCTTGCGGCAACAACTCCACAGGCGCCACGATCTCGAGTTTCGCGCGCACGGGCCGCGCAAGCAGCGGAAAGAACTCCTGCACTTCGACTTCGAAACCTTCAAGCGGAGCGCCGTTCGCATCGACACCCATCGCGCGAAAGAGCGCCGCGAGGCGCTCGATGGTGCGTGCATCGCCCGCGGTGCCCGCGACATGCGGCTCCGAGGCGAGTTGCGTGTGAAGCGCGCCAAGGCTCTTCGCATCGGGAAGTCGCGACGCGACCTGCGCCGAAGGCGGAGTGATGGCAAGAGCCGCGAGAAAAAGTGCGTTTGTGATCACGAGCGGATCCTTCCGTATTCGTATTTCAGTTTTCGTACTTCAATGTTCATAGAAATCGAGATCGCGATCGAACGTCTCATCGAGCTG
>JAIYCA010000400.1 GCA_027488265.1 Planctomycetaceae bacterium | reverse complement strand
GTGGAAGAGGCGCCTGGCATCAAGCGCACGTCGCGGCTCTCGTGCCAGTGTGAGCTGAAAGATCTCGGCGAAGGAAAGCGCGTGCCGATCGTCGTGCGAGTTCCTGCGTGGAATCGCAACGCGGTGAAGGAAATTCCGCACTAACGTCGGCTCTGCGAGGCTCGGTCGGCGGACGTTCTAGGCGGTTTCGGTTGACGGTTTCGGTCGCCGGTCTTCGTCGGCGGTTTCGGTTGGCGTTCCTTCAGACAAAATCTCGTTGCGGGAGAACCATGCACTGGCTCGATGTTCAACGAATCGCAGAGGAGCTCGTGGATCTTCATCCCGAGGTCGACCCGACGACGGTGTCGTTCCCTCGTTTGAAGGCGATGGTCACCTCGCTGCCAGGATTCGCGGATCAGCCAGGTCATCCGTGCAACGAGCGCATTCTTGAGGCGATCCAGCAAGCGTGGATGGACGAGCGTGCGTAAACACGAGTTGGTCGGACACCGGTCGAATCCAATCGTTGCGCCATTGGCGTGAGGAAGACAGATGCCCAAATCTACCGTCGAACGCTATCACGCTGCCGCGATTCAAACGGCGTTTGAGAATCCGCGAACGCGCGCGGAAATCCCGTCGCGCGTTGCGCGCATGATTGCGATGGCGGAGCAAACCGTCGCGGGATACAAGCCGTTTTTCGATGTGCGGCTCATCGCGTTTCCTGAGTTTGCACACGCGGCGCCGGTCTATTTCACGGTCGAAGAGTTGCTTCAGCATCTCGCGGTCGAGATTCCAAACGACCACACCGACGCGTACGTGCGCTTCGCGCGCGCAACGGGGTGCTACGTGCAAACGGGCACATTCATCGAGCGCGACGCGCGCTATCCGGGCGCGGTGTTCAACACGACGTGCCTCATCGGTCCGGAGGGAATCGTCGCGAAGTACCGCAAGGTGAATCCGTGGATTCCGTGGGAAGTGCACGCGAGTCCGCATGATTTTCCGCAGTACGTTGAAGAACCATTTCCGGTGGCGGACACGGAGATCGGGAAGATCGGCTGCGCGATTTGTTACGACTGGCTTTTCCCCGAGTCCATTCGACAACTCGCGTTTCACGGCGCAGAGATTCTCGTCCGTGTGAGTGCGTACATGGATCCGTGGGGGGCAACCGCGCCGATGGATTGGTGGACGACGATCAATCGTGCCCGCGCGATTGAGAACACCGCGTTTGTGCTTGCGTGCAATCAAGGCGCGACCTTCGAGGGCTACCCGCCGTTCTCGTGGCCAGGTGGTTCGATGGCTGTCGACTTCGACGGTCGGGTGCTTGCGCAGGCGGATCCAGGGGCCGGCGAAAAAGTCGTGGTTGCGCCGATCGATTTGGCAGCGCTGCGCGACGCGCGTGCGCGACGTCAGGGCCACGACATGCGTGCGCACTACCGCGCCGAAGTCCACCCGTACGCTGCAATGCCGCGATTTGCGCGGGCGGGGAGTGGCGCGATTGATATCGCGTCGAACGACGCGCGTATTGCGGCAGCGAAGCGGACACTTCCGTAAGTCGCAGATCGCGGCGCGAAGTGCGCGCCTACGAAGTTCTTCTCTGAGCGGTTTGCACCCACGAAGATTGCACCCACGAACATTGCACCCACGAAGATTGCACCCACGAACGTCGCGTCGGGCCGTATGCTCGGGACATGTGCCTCGCTTTGAACTTCGACAGCCTTCGCCTTCGCGAACATGTGCTTTTCGCGCGCAGTCTTACTGCCGCGATGTTGCTCGTTTCGGTCACACTTGGTTGCGGCAAAGAGGAAGGCGCGACGGAAACGGCGGGGAAGAGTGAGCAGTCAAGTGCAGAGCCTCTCGACGCAGCGCTCGCGGCGGAACTCAATCGCGCCGTTGGCATGATGGGGCGATTCGAGTTTGAGCAAGCGGCCGCGGAGTTTGCGCGGATCGCGAAGTTGCCGAACGCGCCGCGTGAGGTAGCGCTCGGTCATGCCATTGCGATCTTGAATCAATCGCGCGAGGGAGCGCAAGACGAAGCGCTCGCGCTGCTCGGCGAGTTTCTCAAAACCAACCCGCCGAAAGATCTCGCGCTGCGTGCACGCTATTGCCAAGGCCTTTGCCTGCTCTATCTCGGAAAGCCGGCCGAAGCGTTGACGGCATTTCTTCCTGTTGCGCAGGCGCGCGGTGAAGATGCGTACGCGCAGTACTTCACGGGACAAGCACTCGAGCAAACCGGTGAATACGCGAAAGCACTTGAGTGGTATGAAAGAGCCGCCACGCGCGACGCGCGCTTGAAGAGTGCGTTTCTCGGCATGCAACGATGTGCGCGTCGTACAGGCGATGAAGCGCGCGCGGAGAGTGCGCTGAAGTCGTTCGAGGATTTGGCGGCCAATCCGCGCGCGAAGAACGCGGAGTTCAAATACACACGCATGGGTTCACTTGGCTTGGCACCACTTCCCAAGTCGTTCACGCCCTCCGATTGGAAGCCGCCGTCGGGGCCGATCTTCGAAGCACCGAAAGAACTCGCGATTCGCTGGCCTGAGGGTTACGCCCCGCAGTGGTCGCAGGATCTCGAGCAGCATGCGGTTGTAGGCGATCTAGATGCCGACGGACGTCTCGACATCCTGATCGCGCGGGCACTCGTCGAAAAGGGTGCGTTTGATTTGTCGGCGCTTTTTCTTGCAGGTCAAGCGGACGGATCGTTCGTTGCGAAGCCAGATCACGCGCTGGCGACGTTGGCAGGAGGTTCGACGTGGTCGATCTTGCTCGGTGACGTCGACAACGACGGGTTGACTGATCTCTATCTCTGTCGCAGCGGCGGAAATCGGTTGATTCTCGCGGAACCAGGTGGTGGTTTCCGCGATGCGACGGAGACATGGCAAGCAGCGGGAACGACGACAAGTTGTGGTGACGGCGCACTCGCAGACCTCGATCACGATGGTGATCTCGATGTGTTGCTCCTCGCACGCGACGGGCCGATTGAACTTCTTGCGAATGTCGGCGGATCGTTCAAAGACATTGCGAAGGAGGCGCTCAATATTCCGGGATTCGAGACCGCGGAGCGCGGGCCAATTTCAACAATCATCGGCGACTTCGATTACGACCGCGATGCCGACATCTTCATCTTGAACGAACTCCCGCCGCACACGCTGCTCTTGAACGAGCGGCTTTGGCGATGGGTGCCAGGCACTGCTCCGGGCTTCACGCAAGAGCAACTCGAAGAGCAAGCACTTGCGGCAGCGGTTGTTGATCTCGCCGACATTCCGCTGCGACGACTTGCACTCGCGAGTGGCGGTTACTTGCGTATGCCAACGCGTATCGAGACCTACGCGCGCGACGCGCGAACGGAACTCGCCGCGGTCGATGCGACGGGCGATGGGCACAGTGATCTCTTATTGATGCGCGCGAAAAGCATGCTTTTGCTCGATGAATCCGGACGACTCGTCACCGAGATTCCGTACGGTGAAGAGATCATTCGCGCACAAGCCGTGCAACTTGACGCAACGAAAGGCCCGTCGGTACTCGCGCTTCGCGCGGGGAAAGCGCCGCTTCTGCTCGCGCCGGGGCCGGGGCGCGGAAACTCGGTTGCGTTCCGTTTCAGCGGACGCGACGATCCATCGCAATCGATGCGCTCAAACACCAGTGGTATCGGCACGTCCTACGCCGTGCGCGTGGGCAACGAGTGGTTCGGCGGTGAAACGTTCCGCTCACACACCGGTCGCGGACAGTCGCTCGCGCCTGTTTCCGTGGGCATCGGTCCGTTCGAAACGGCCGATGTCGTGGAGATCGAGTGGTCGGACGGTGTCTTTCAAAGTGAAGTCGGCGTGAAGGCTGGCGAGATCACATCGTTCGTCGAGACGCAGCGGCAAATCTCTTCGTGCCCCGTGCTCTTCGCATGGAACGGCGAGCGGATGGAGTTCGTGTCGGATCTCCTTGGTGTGGGCGGGCTCGGATACCTCTTGGAGCCTGGCGTCTACAGCGAGCCGCGTCCGCGCGAAACGTTCGTGTTTCCGGAAGGTGCGCTTGTTCCGCGCGCGGATGGCTCGTTGCGCATCGCGCTTGCCGAGCCGATGGAAGAATCATGCATGCTCGATCAGGTCGCGCTGCGTGCGGTTGATGTACCTGAAGGTTGGGACCTCGCGCCCGATGAGCGGCTCGCGATTGGCGGCGTTGCGCCAACCGGCGATATCGTCGCGTGGAAGGACGAGTGGATCGCATCGACCGCAAACGCGTCGAGTCGCGAAGCGTTGGCGAAGGTCGACCTCGTTGCGCCCGACGTCGGACCGCACGATCCGCGCTTCCTCGGAAGACTCGCCGGCGAACAGGTGCTCGAACTCGAGTTTGCGACCGACATCGGCGCGATCGCCGATCCATGGCTCGTCATTGACGGGTGGGTTGAGTACCCGTACTGCCAAACGATGTTTGCGGCGTGGCAGGCGGGCGCGAAGTATCGCGCGCCGAGTCTCGAAGCACGCGGTGTCGACGGCACTTGGACGACGCTGGTGGAGGAGTGGGGCTATCCCGCGGGGATGCCGCGTCGCATGGCACTGCCGATTCCGCGCGAGAAACTGCCCGCAGGCGTCAACGCGCTTCGCATGCGCACGAACATGGAGGTCTACTTCGACAGCGTGCGGCTTGTCGCGCGTGAAGCACTGCCGACCGCGCCGATCGAACTCGCGATCGCAGGCGCGGAGCTCGCGTCGGTCGGTTTCGCGCAACGAACCACCGGACCGCAGAAGCAACCGCACTACGACGATGCGCGGCGACTTCCGTTGTGGGATTGCCGATTCCAGTTCGGGCTCTACACGGAGTTCGGCGATGTCGCAGAGCTCGTGCGTGGTGGCGACGAGTCGCTCGCGGTCTTCGGGCCAGGCGAGCAGGTGACGGTTGATTTCCGTGTGCCCGCCAAACTTTCGGCCAGTGTTTCTGGCGGGGTTTCTGGCGGGGTTTCTGGCGGGTTTCCCGCTGAAGCGCCCGCGGGAACAACGCGTCGCTACATCCTCGAAGTCCGCGGCTGGTGCAAGGACATGGACCTCTTCACGAAGGACGGCGAGACGATCGAACCGCTCCCTGGCTCGAAGCCCGCGGCGATGGAGAAAATGCGCACGCGACCGATGGGCGGGCGGTGAGCGGTCGATAGAGTGCGCGTATGTCGAAGTTCCGCCCAGCGGTTGGTCCGAAACTGAAGTGGCTTCTTGCCGCGGTGTTCGGGCTGTTCGCGTTGTTGGCGGTCAATAGCGTCTACCTCGGCGCTGTGACCTTCCTGCAGTGGAAGACCGGCGAGACGCTCGAGAACCGCTTCTACCTCGTCAACTTCCTCGCGCACCTCGTGCTCGGGTTCGCGATCGTGGTTCCAACGATCGTGTTCGGCGCACTCCACTGGCGCAACGTCGCCAACCGTCCGAATCCGCGTGCGATCGCGGCGGGTATCGCGACCTTTGTCTCAGCGATCGTTTTGCTCGCGACGGGCGTTGCACTGACACGCGTGGAGTTTGGCGGCACGACGATCGGCGTCCGCGAGCCGACGACGCGCGAGATCGTGTACTGGGTGCATGTCATCGCGCCATTCGTCGCAGCATGGCTCTTTGTTTTGCACCGACTCTCAGGCCGTCGCATCAAGTGGGCGGTTGGTGCGCGGTGGGCAGCGGTTGCGGCCGGCGTCGCGGTGGTCGCCACGCTCGCGCACGTCGTGCTTCCCGAGCGCGCGCCGCGTGTTCCGGAAGATGGCGCGAGCTACTTCGAGCCGTCGCTCGCAAAGACCTCGACGGGCGGTTTCATTCCGGCCAAGGGCTTGATGGCGAACGAATACTGCCTCGAGTGCCACGCCGATGTGGTGCACTCGTGGGCGCACTCCGTGCACGCGACGAGTTCGTTCAACAACCCGTTCTACGCAGCGAGTGTGCGCGAGACGCGTCGTGAAGCGTTCGAGAAAGATGGAAGTGTGCAGGATGCGCGTTTCTGCGCGGGCTGCCACGATCCAGTGCCATTCTTCGCGGGCGCATTTGAAGATGCGAAGTGGGACGACCCCGCGTACGACGTCGCGAATGATCCGCTCGGCCGCGCGAGCATCACCTGCACGGTGTGTCACGGTATCGTTTCGATTGATAGTCCGCGCGGAAACGCCGACTACACGATCGAAGAGAGTCCGCACTATCCGTTTGCGTTCAGCGAGTCGCCGCTCTTGCAATGGGTGTCGAACCAACTGGTGAAGGCGAAGCCGTCGTTTCATAAGCGCACGTTCTTGAAGCCGGAAGTGCACCGTTCGAACGAGTTCTGCGGCTCGTGCCACAAGGTGTTCCTCCCCGAGCCGCTCAACGATTACAAGTGGCTGCGCGGGCAAGATCACTACGGGTCGTTCCTTGCGTCTGGACGCAGCGGGCATGGTGCGCTCGGTTGGTACTACCCCGAGAAGGCCGCGACCTCATGCAACTCGTGCCACATGCAGGCGGTGGCGAGCGACGACTTCGCCGCGCGCGATCGCGATGGAAGCGGCGTGCGCAGCGTGTTGTCGCACGCGTTCCCAAGCGCGAACACGGCACTTTCGAAGGCGATCGACCAATCGGCCTGCTCGATGCTTCCAGGCGCAACGTGCGCCGAACTTCCCGATGAGATGGCGAGCGAAACGGCCGCGGACGCGCATGCGGCGATCGTCGCGGGTCACGCGGCATTCAACGCGAAGACCGTGCGGGTCGATCTCTTCGCGGTGCGCGAGGGCGGTGCAATCGACGGTGCGTTGCGTGTGATCGGCGCGGAGTTGCCCGTACTCGACGCGGGTCAGCGGTACTTGGTTGAAGTTGTCGTCCGCACGCTCGACATCGGTCACGAGTTCACGCAGGGAACCGCAGATTCAAACGAGGTTTGGCTGTGGACGCGCGCGACGCTTGAGCCAGCAGATCGCGACGCGCGCGTCGTTGGCGTGAGTGGGGGCCTCGATCAAGCAACCGGCGAACTCGATCCGTGGTCGCGCATGTTCAACGCGTTCGTCATTGATCGCGACGGCAATCGCATCGATCGACGCAATCCGCAAGACATTTTCCTCCCGCTCTACAACAACCAAATTCCGCCGGGCGCGGGTGATGTCACGCATCTCTTTCTCGAAGTCCCAGCGGACGCGGCGGCGCCGCTCCGCATCGAGAGCGAAGTGCGCTATCGCAAATTCGACACGACCTATCTGCGTTTCGTCGAAGGCGCGACGCGCGTCAATGACTACCCCGTGATGGTGCTTGCGCGCGACGAAATCGTGCTGCCGGTGCGCAGTCAAGATGGTCGCGTGTATGGCGAGGCGACCTCCGCGCCCGATGCGATTCCCGAGTGGCAGCGTTGGTACGACTACGGCATCGGGCTTTTCCGCGAGAGTGACCGCGGCACGGGACGTGGTGCGCTGCGACAGGCCGATGAAGCGTTCGCGCGCGTTGCGGCGCTTGAACCTGCAGTTGGTGCGTTGGCGCGTGCGCGGCTTGCGATCCGCGAGGGTCGACTCGACGACGCAGCCGCGCTCCTCGTGCCAGCGGGCGGCGCAGGAGTGAAGTCGCCGTGGACGGTCGCGTACTTCACGGCCCTCGTCGACAAGCAGAACGGAAACTTCGCGAAGGCTGCGGAGGGTTTCCAACGCGTGCTCGCGACGGACTTCGCGGGTGCGCGCGAGCGTGCGTTCGACTTCTCGATCGATGTGCGTGTCCTGAACGAACTGGCCGAAGTGCTGCTTGAGCAGGCACTCGCGACGCCCGACGAGGGCGTGCGCACGGCGTTGGCAAAGGAATCGCGCGAAGTGGCGCAGCGTTCGCTCTCGGTCGATCCTGAGCAAGCGCCGACGTGGTGGTTTGTGAACCGCGCGTGCGAGATGCTCGGTGATGCGGACGGTGCGCAAGCGGCGCGCGAACAGCACGCGCGGTACAAGCCCGACGAGAACGCGCGCGACCGCGCGGTGCGGCTCGCACGGGAAAAGTACCCGTGGGCGAATGCGGCCGCCGAGGCGACGGTGATCTACTCACTCGGTCGCGTGGGTCGACTTGAGGGTGATTTGCTGCCGGGCACGCGGGTTGAAGTGCCGGGTTTGCGCCGGGAAGCCGCAGGCCCGCGCGGTCGGTGAGCCAACCGCTTGTGCGAGGCGTTGGGCGGCACGTGCCGTGCACCAATTCGGAAGTTGGCTTGACTCCCAACGCTGCGGGGCGGCGAAGATGGACGCATGGCTCACCGCACGACTGAACGACCGACTGACCGCACCATCGAACGCACGCCCTCCGATCGCGCGGCGAATTCTGCTCCACCCAAGATCCGCACACTCGCTGAGCTCCGCGCCTCCGGTTGGCGTTCACGTTCCGTCAAAGACGAACTCCGCGACAACCTCGTGCGCGCGCTCGCCACGCCCGACTGCTCGCCGCGCGATCTCTTTCCCGGCATCGTCGGTTACGACGACACCGTGCTTCCCGAGGTCATCAACGCGATCCTCGCGGGGCACGACATGCTCTTCCTCGGCGAAAAGGGCCAAGGCAAGAGCCGCCTCATGCGCCTCCTCCCGCGCTTCCTCGACGAGTGGATTCCGCATCTCGACATCCCCAACGCGCCCGTCCACGAAGATCCCGAGCGCCCGATCACGCGCGCAGGCCGCGAACTCGTCGCCTCGTCGCCGCCCGAGCAAGTCCCCATCGCGTGGTGGCACCGATCCGAGCGCTACGCAGAACGTCTCGCGCCCGGCACGAAGTTCGCCGACGTGATTGGCGAGATCGATCCGGCGCGCCTCATGTCCGGCACATCGATGTCGGCCGAGGAAGCGCTCCACTTCGGCCTCATCCCGCGCCAGCATCGCGGCATCTTCGCGATGAACGAATTGCCCGACCTCGACGAACTTGTACAGGTCGGCCTCTTCAACATTCTCGAAGAACGCGACGTCCAGATCCGCGGCTATCCGATCCGATTCGAGCTCGATGTCCTTGTCCTCTTCAGCGCGAATCCCACGACCTACAACCGTTCGGGCAAGGTGATTCCGCAGTTGAAGGACCGCATCGGCAGCACGATCGCGACGCACTATCCGCGCGAGCGCGAACTTGGCATGGCGATCACGCGGCAAGAAGCGGGCATCGATCTTGCCGGTGCGTACCCCGTGCTCGTCCCGCCGTTCATGGACGAAGTTTGCGAGGAAATCTCGCGCGTCGCGCGCAAGTCGCGTTTCGTCGATCACGCGAGCGGCGTCTCCGCGCGATTCGCCGCGTCGAACTGGCGCACGATGGTCGCGAATGCACGTCGTCGCGGCATCGCGCATGGCGAGCGGCCTGCCGTGCCGCGCATCAGCGACCTCGCGCACCTCCACGCGAGCGCAACGGGCAAACTCGAACTCGACCTCATGGGTTCGCACCAAATGACCGAGCGCCAAGCGATCGACGCGATCGTCGCCGAAGCGATTGCAGCGGTGTTCAACGAGTACGTCGATGCCCACGGACTCGGCGACATCGCCGACATCTTCGCGAAGGGCGTGCGCATCGAGGTCGGCGACATGCTGCCATCGTCGGCGTATGCCGCTGCGTTGCGCGAAGTGCCCGCTGCGTGGGAGAAGGCGTTCGAAGTGAACGCGTCGGCTGATCTCGCCGTTCGTGCGAGTTGCGTGGAGTTCGTGCTCGCGGGACTTTGGGCGACCGAGCGCATCTCGCGCTCGGAAAAACACGGCCGCGTTTCCTACGAGGTCCGCGGGCTGTGAGCGCGGAAGACGTGCCAACTCCGCGTGATCCTGCGCCGATTGCCGCCTCGCAACCCGCGCCATTCGGCGGGGTCGTTCACACCTATCTCGGCTACGACCCGCAGGAGTTCCCGCCGCCGACGCGCCCGCCTTCGGGCGATGCCGCCGACGCGATGCTCGACCACATGCTGATGTACGGCACGCGCCGTCGCTTTACCGAGCGCGAACTCGCCGACGCCGTCCGTCTCGACCCATCGCAAGTCCGCGGGCTCGGACCGAGTCTTGACGCACTGCGTGCGATGCTCGAAGAGCGCCGCCGTCGCATTCTTGAGAAGTACGAAACGCGCCGCGCCGAAGAACTCGCGCACGAGGGCGCTGCGGAAGCTGCCGCGAAGGTCGAGATTCCACCCGCTCTTGCACCGCGCCTCGCGCCCGCGCTCGCGGCGGGGCAACTTGCTGAACTCGAGAAGATTCATCGTCGCGTTCCCGATGCTTCACCGCTCTCGCAATCGCTCATGCGCGCGATCGCGCGGCTTCGCGAGCGCTTCACGGTTGAGCAGCTCGCGTCGAAGTACGCATTCACGGGCCGCGAGG
>JAIYCA010000090.1 GCA_027488265.1 Planctomycetaceae bacterium | reverse complement strand
TGCTTCGACGCTTCGTCCGCCATCCATGCGGCTCAGCGCAGTGCCGTCCGCTTTGCGCACGATGCTTGCGATGGCTGGCATGGCCGAATCACTTGCGGCAGTTGCGCTCGTCGCTGCTGCGGCACGCTCGGCCTTCCACTGCGTGGCGTATGCGTCGCGCGCGGTTTCGAGGAGGAGTTTCGGCATCGCATCGAGGCGATCCCAAGCGCTCTCCACGCTGCGCGTTTCACCATCGACACGGCGATCTGCGAGGAACTTCTGCGTCGTACCCGAGAAGTATGCGTCGGCGAGTGTCGCGAGCATGACGAAGCCCACGAACACCGCAGAAATCGACTCGCGCGGAACGCGGTCGTACCACGCGTCGCCAACACCTTCGACAGGCGACTGTTGCGCGAGCATGAGCACGAACATGTAGGTGATGAGAATCGCGCCGGCGTACACGATGATGAGTGCAAACGCCATGAATTCCGCGCCGAGCAACAGGAACATGCCCGCGGTCGCGATCACAACAAGAATGAAGTAGAGCGCTGCGAAGACAGGCTTCGGATGCGTCACCATGCGAGCTGCACCCGCGAGCGCGATCGTTCCGAAGATCATCGGGAAGACTGGCGGAATCGTCGACGCTTCGCCGTCGGTCGTGGCGCGCTTGATGACTTCGACAAGCAGCATGGCGAAGCCCGCGAGCGCGATCACCGTGCCGGCGATGCGCAGTCCGTCCAACCGGAACTTGTCGCTTGGATTGGAGCTCGACTTTCGGCTCGGCTGCATGAGCAGCGCGAGACCTGCAGCGGAGATGGCGCTTGCGGAGAGAAGCGCGATGGCCTCAGGACCGAGCGTGGCTTGGGCGAGGGTATGAAAGGGGGGTGAAGCGAAGTCCATGCGTGTCCTGCGATGGCGCCTAAAACGCGGTGCCTAAAACTCGTGCCTCAAACTCGGTCTCCAAACCCAGTCTGCGTGGCGCACGACGGGGAGCGGAGCGCGATCCGCGAAGTTCTCGGTCGCTCGCGCGACGTCAAACCCTTCGGAGACCAAGCCGCCTCGTCGGAGCCGGTGCCTCGGTCGGCCGAGGCGAAGTTTGGGAATGTATGGCTCGCGATCGAATCCCGCAACCAACGGCACGGTCAGGTTCCCGCGGTGGACCCAACAGGGCTCGGGTAGGATCCGCACCCCATGTCGCCCGCCATCCGGCGAGTTCTTCCGAATGCGATCACTCTTGTCCGATTGGGACTTGCGGTGGTCTTCTTCGGGGTGCTCGAATCGATCGACCGAACGGCTCCTGCCGCGCAAATCGCGCTGCTCGGCGCGTGGGGTATGGGCATCTTCGCGACGGCGGCCCTTTCCGACATTCTTGACGGCTATCTCGCCCGTCGCTGGAACGTCGTGAGCGCGTTTGGTCGTCTGATGGATCCGCTTGTTGACAAAGTTCTGATCCTCGGCGGTTTCATCTACCTCGCCTCGCCCCGCTTTGAACCAATTCCTGCGAACGCGATGATTGGGTCTGGCATCGCGGCGTGGATGGTCGTTGTGATCCTCCTGCGCGAGTTGCTCGTCACCGGCCTGCGTTCCTACATCGAGTCGCGCGGCATTCCGTTTCCCGCCGATTGGTCGGGCAAACTGAAGATGTTCATCCAGAGCTTCTGCGTTGGATGTTGCGTGTACGTTTCGACGCGCGTCGAGCCGTACGGATGGCAAGTGTTCCTTCGCGACGCCTCGACGTGGGCGACCGTGGTGCTCACGGTATTGAGCTCGATCACGTACATTCGTCGCGCGTTGCACGTGCCGCCAGAGGTTCGGCCGCTCGAAGATGCGAGCGTCGGCGCGGGTGCTGCGCTGCACAAATCACGAGAGAAATCCGCGTGAACGAGTACACGCTCGATGCGCGAGATGCTTGCAAAGGATGCTTGCGAAGGAATCCCACATGAGTAGCGCCAAGGAACACGCCAAGCAACATGGCGGAATCGGCGATTGGATCGTGACAGGCGGTGGGCTTGGTCGCATGCGACCAGCGCCAGGTACCTGGGGTTCGCTTCCGCCCGTCGCACTTGCGTGCATTCTCGCGATGGCGGATACCGATCCACGCACGATCGACATGGCGCTCGCCGCGCTCGCACTTGTCTTTGGTATCGGATGCCTCGTGTGGGGCAAGTCCGCGGAGTTTCGCTACGGCAAGAAGGATCCAGGCTTTGTCGTCGCCGACGAAATCGCAGGTCAAGCGCTCGCGCTGATGTGGCTTCCATGGACGCTTGGCAACAACGCGCGGATCATCGCGACGTGTGCGATTGCATTCTTCGCGTTTCGATTGTTTGACATCATCAAGCCGCCGCCCGCGCGTGGTTGGCAGCGACTTGAAGGTGGACTTGGCATCCTGATCGACGATCTCGTCGCGGGTTTCTACGCGCTCGTCACCACACAAATTCTTGTGCGTGTTCTTTGGTGATGTGATGCGCGAGTTCGCACTTCTCCAACGCATTTTCGCTGCAAACCCGCGACTGCCCGCAAGCGTGTTGGTTCCGCCGGGCGACGACATGGCGGAGATTCGCCTTGAAGATGGCACGAATGACGACGCAACGATTTTGATCGCGGCAGACAGCGCCATTGAGGGTCGTCACACGCCACTTGGTTGCGACCCGTACCTCATCGGAAAGAAAGGGGTACTTCGCAACGTCAGCGACGTCGCTGCGATGATGAACGCGCGTCCGCTTGCCACGGTGGCGTGCGTCACAGTTCCTTCGGCGACTTCGGAAGAGTGCGTGTGGCGGCTCTGCGAGGGTTTGCGCGAGACGGCGGAACGCTGGAACGCGCCGCTCATCGGCGGAGATCTCGCAACGTTTGCGCGGTCATCACAGTGCGACACGATCATCGCGAGTGTCACGATCCTCGCGACCCGCGTCGATCGAACTCGTCCTGTCGCGACGCGTCGAGACGCGCGCGTTGGAGATGGCGTGTATGTCACCGGCGCAATTGGTGGCGCGTGGGATCGCACGACAGGCCTCGGTCGGCATCTTGATTTCACGCCACGCGTGCAAGTTGCAGGCGATATCGCGGCAGTACTTCGCGAGCGTCTTGGTGCGGCGATCGATCTCAGCGACGGACTTGGGCGCGATCTTGGGCACATCGCGCGCATGTCGCGGGTTGCGATCAAGCTTGATCTCGCGGCGATTCCGTTGCATGCGAGCGTCGTTGGTGTACGCGATCCGCTTGAAGCAATCGCTGATGGCGAAGATTACGAACTCGCCTTCACCGCGCGTGGCGTTGTGCCGGCGCACGTCGCAGGCGTGCCTATCACGCGAATCGGCACCGTTTACGCAGTGGGTTCCGCCGAAACATCAGTACGCGAGGCGCACGCAATCGGTGCGGTCACGGTTGAAGTCGCCGGGCGCATGATCGACGTCTCGCACGCAGGACATGAACATCACAGCGGACCGCAGGAAAGCGGGGAGGCGCCATGAACTCCAATCGATCGATGCGCTTTCACTTGCGAAATCCTGATGAAACGCAGCAGTTTGGCGAAGTACTCGGCGACGTCCTTCGCTCGTGCGAAGCGCATCCGAGTGCGTGTGTCATTCTTCTTTCTGGCGATCTTGGCGCCGGCAAGACGACGTTTTCACGCGGCCTCGCGGCTGGTCTCGGCGCCGATGCGGATGCGGTTGCAAGCCCGACATTCACAATTCGCATGGATCACGCGGGTGAAACGCGTCCGTTCGTCCATATCGACGCATGGCGTATCGGCTCTGAAGATCTTGAGTCGATTGGTTTTGATGAGTTGCTCGCGAGTAACGCCGTCATCGCGATCGAGTGGCCAGAGAAGATCGCGGATGCGATTCCCG
>JAIYCA010000062.1 GCA_027488265.1 Planctomycetaceae bacterium | reverse complement strand
GCTGCTCGCTGCCACGATCGGCATGGCGCAGTACGACATCAAACGCGTGATGGCGTACTCCACCGTCTCGCAGCTCGGATACATGTTCCTCGGCCTCGGCGTTGGCACGACCTTCGGCGCGGTCTATCACGTCTTCACGCACGCGTTCTTCAAGGCACTCCTCTTCTTGTGCTGCGGCGCGATCATGCACGGTATGGCGGGACAACTCGACCTCCGCAAGATGTCGGGCCTCCGCAACGTGAAGGGCTTCGGCATCATCAGTTGGACGTTCCTGATCGGCTGCCTCTGCCTCGCAGGCTTCCCGTTCACGGCAGGCTTCTTCTCGAAGGATTCGATCATCGCGCAAGCGTTCGGCAGCGGGAACGATCGATTCGTTCTCCTCGGTTGGATCGCGGTCTTCACCGCGTTTCTCACGGCGTACTACACGTTCCGTGTGTGGTTCCGCGTCTGCGGCGGCCCGACGAAGTACGAGCCGGGTGATGAACTCCATGGTCATGGTGGTGACGATCATGGTCACGACCACGGACATGGACATGGCGCGGATGATGGTCACGGTCATGGCGGCGGTCACGGCCACGGCCACGGCCACGCCAACGGTCACGGCGAGTGGCACCCCCACGGTCCGCGCCTCGCGATCAATGGCGTGCTGCTCCTGATCTGCCTCGGTGCGATTCTCGCGGCCGTTCCTGCGTACCTCGGTGGACCGCACCAAGAGAACAACTGGGTGATGCAGATGGTGGCGCATTCGTCGGCCGCGGGCGGTATTCCTGCCCACGACCACGGCTCTGGCGGCGCACATGCGCACGCGCTGTCCTTCACCGGCATCGCCGACGTCCACGCCGCGACGAGCGTCGTCGCGAGCGTTGCTGGCATCCTCGGTATCGCGATCGCCGCGTTCTTCCACCTCTTCAATCGCAAGGCCGCCGACGGACTGCGCCAGACGCTGCTTTCGAACAGCCTCACGCGTTGGCTGCCGATTGCGATGGAGAACAAGTGGTATGTCGACGAGATCTACCATGCGCTCTTCCGCGTGCCAGCGCGCGCGCTCGGCCACATCTTCGAGTTCTTCGACAAGAACGTCATCGACGGCGTGTTCGTCGATGGCGGCGCGCGTGTCCCTGCCGGACTCGCACGCGTCTTCCAACCGCTCTACAACGGCGTCCTCCAAGGCTACGCATGGACGATGGCGTTCGGCGTTGCCCTCATCGCAGCGTGGGTCTTCTGGCTCTGGCTGCAGGGTGGCGCCGCCTAAGTTGAGGCGATGCTTGAACGCGCTCATCAGCGCGTGATCGAGCAGACCTCAAGAGCAGATTGCTCACTCCGCGACCAATTCGAAGACGAACACACAGACAAACTCACCGCACTCACCGCACTCCACGTGCAGTTGACATTCGGAACGCACGATGCTTCCAGCCCTTACCTACCTTCTCCTCCTCGTGCCCATCGCGGCTGCAGCCGCCGTGTCGCTCGCTCCCTCGCGGACGGCGAAATGGATCGCGACCTTCGGCAGCCTCGCGGCGTTCGTGGTCTCGCTTGCGTTCGCATGGTCGTTCCCCGGTTGGAGCGATGGTTCGATGCATCCCGCCGAAGCGGGCATCTCGATCATGCCATCGCTTGGCATCTCGCTCACGATGGGCACCGACAGCGTCGGATTGATGCTGATCCTCCTCACGACCTTCCTGATGCCGCTCGCGATGATCGGCTCATTCACCGCGGTGACCGAGCGTGAGAAGGAGTACTACGGCTGGTTCATGCTGCTTGAAGCAGCGATGGTCGGCGTCTTCCTCGCGAAGGACGCGATCATGTTCTACACGGCGTACGAGTTCACGCTCGTCCCGATGTTCTTCTTGATCTCGATCTTCGGCGGCAAGGATCGTCGCCCCGCGAGCATCAAGTTCTTCCTCTACACCTTCCTCGGTTCGGTCCTCACGCTCTCGGGCATCATTTACATCGCAGCGAACTACGCGAATGCGCACGGCGGTCAGTGGACCTTTGACCTCGCTGCGCTCGCGAATCACTGCTCGACGGCGATGGATCGCACGACCCAGTACTGGGTCTTCATCCTGCTGATGGCTGGTTTCGCGGTGAAGGTTCCGCTCTTCCCGGTGCACACGTGGCTGCCGCTTGCGCACGATCAAGCGCCGACAGCGGGCTCTGTCATCCTCGCCGGCACCCTGCTCAAGCTCGGCACGTACGGCGTCTATCGCATCGCACTTCCAACCGCGCCCGTCGGCGGCGTCGAACTCGACCAGTTCTTCGCGATTCTTTGCGTGATCGCGATCGTGAACACGGCGCTCATCTGCTGGGTGCAGAAAGACGCGAAGAAGCTCATCGCCTACAGCTCGGTCAGCCACCTTGGCTTCTGCATGCTCGGCCTCTTCGCGCTGAACCCACTCGGCGCGACCGGTTCGGTCATGTACATGACCAACCACGGCCTCTCGACCGGCGAGCTCTTCCTTTGCATCGGAATGATCTACGAGAGATACAACACGAAGAACATGGATGAACTCGGCGGCCTCTTCAAGAAGATGCCCGTCTGGTCGTTCTTCATGGTGCTGTTCACGTTCGCGAGCCTTGGCTTGCCTGGTCTCAACGGCTTCGTCGGCGAATTCCTGTGCCTCATGGGTTGCTTCATCGCTGAGCCAGGCGCGAGCAACTACCCAGGGCTTCTCGGGCCGTGGTGGGCGTTGATTGCGGGTTCGGGTCTCATCCTCGCCGCGATGTATCTCCTCATCATGCTCGGCAAGTTGGTGTGGGGGCCGCTTCGCGAGCCACACGGCGACGGTCATGGTGATGCGCACGGCCACGGCGGCGCGCAGGACCACGGCGGCTCGCACGCCACACATGGTTCGACGCTGCCGCGCGACCTGAGCGCACGCGAAATCGGCATCCTTGTTCCGCTCGCCATTGTGTGCTTGGCGATCGGTTTCTATCCAAAGCCGATGCTGGAAGCGATCACCCCGAGCGCCGAGAAGGTGCTCGCGGGTTACCCCGCGTTGGTGACTGAGTATGCGGCGAATGGCTCGCTCCTCCCGGCGACCGCCGCTGGCTCCCCAGAGGTTGCGATCGCGGATGTTGTCACCGCGACCGAGCCAACATCGCGCACGAACGAAGTGAATCAAACGCGCTGAGCGCGACCCGGAAAGCAACCGTCTCCCATGCCGGATACCACCATGATTTCCTCGCTGCTCGCCGCATCAAATATGTCGTCGAAGTTGACGCTGATTGCGCCTGAGATCCTGCTCTTCGTTGGATCAGTCGTCGTCGCGGTCCTCGGACTCGCGCGCTCGACGGCGATTCGTCGCGCCGTACCAACCGTCACCGCGCTCTTCCTGCTCGGCTCGATCGGCGTCACCGCGTACGTCTATCGCACCGACGCGGTCGAAACGAGCAACCTGCTGCTCCCGCAACTCGGCGGCTTCGTGAAGGCACTGATCGCCGTGATCGGCATTCTGCTTGTCATGATCGCTGGCCCTGCGATCGATCGCCGACTTGAAGAGGCGTTCGATTCGGGTGGCGCTGCGTTCGATCCGATCCGCGTGATGCGCGGTGAGTACTTCGCGTTCTTCCTGCTCTCGCTCGCGGGCACGATGCTCATCGCAAACGCGAACGACCTCATCTGGCTCTTCCTCGCGATCGAACTTTCGAGCCTTCCGACGTACGTGATGGTCGCGGTGAGCCGCGGTAGCCGTCGTGCGCAGGAAGCTGCGGTGAAGTACTTCTATCTCGGCGCACTGTCGGCGGCGACGTTCCTCTACGGATTCGCGCTGCTCTACGGCGCTTCGGGAACGCTTGACCTTGCAGAGATGCGCATGGTCTTCGCGAACATGCCGGAGCTCCCGACGCTTGCGATTCTCGGCGGCGTGATGGCGATCCTCGGTATCGCGTTCAAACTCGCGGCAGTTCCGATGCACTTCTACGCGCCCGACGTCTACGAAGGCGCCGGCTCACAGACGACGGCGTTCCTCGGCTTCATGCCGAAGATCGCGGGTGCGGTGGCGCTTATGGTGCTCCTCGGCGTCTTCTGGACGCCTGCGACCGACGCCTCCGGCGCGGCGACCGCGGTTCTTCCCAACGCGATTCTCGCGACGCTCTGGATGATCGCGGTGCTCACGATGGTGCTTGGCAACATCGGTGCGCTGCTGCAGCGCAACGTCAAGCGCATGCTTGCCTACAGCTCGATTGCGCAGTCGGGTTACCTGCTGATCGGGATCGTGACCGGACCCGGCGCCGGCTACAACTCGATTCTCTTCTACCTGATTGGCTACGGCGTCATGAACACCGCGGTCTTCGCGGTGCTCGGCTCGCTCGAGCGACAGGGCGAAGAAGTCGAGACGCTCGACGACCTCTCTGGTCTCCGTCAGCGCCAGCCCGCGCTCGCGTGGATGCTTGCATTGAGCGCCATCGGCCTCATCGGTATTCCCCCGCTCATCGGCTTCTTCGGCAAGCTCGCACTGTTCGCGGCGGCGATCGACCACGGCCAAACGGCGCTTGTCATCATCGCGGCCGTGACGACCGCGGTTAGCGCGTTCTACTACCTGCAGCTCGTTGCCGTGCCGATGCTCGGCAGTCCCACGGCGCGTACCGACGCGGTGCACGCTGTTCCAAGCTCGTGGCCACGGGTCGCTGCCGTCGTCTGCGGTGTGGGCGTGCTTGTCATGCCGCTTGCGATCGAACGGCTCGTGACCGCCTCTGCCGCAACCGAAGTGCCGACGACCCAATCGATCGAGGCTGCGGCGGGCGCGGTGGAAACCGACGCGGTCGACGCCGCGGTACTCGACCCAGCCGCCGGCTCGACTGGCGCGAAGATCGCTGCGCGCTAAACGTTGGCGAAGGGGAAGGAGTCTCGGCGGTGACGTCCCTTCAGGAACGTCACTTCGTAACTTCACAGCGAGACCACGGTCAGCGACACTCGATCAGCGCCAAAGGAACAACGCAAAAACAAAGACGTCCCGAGCAATCGGGACGTCTTTCGTTTTGGAACGCGACCGGCAGGAGTCGAACCTGCAACCCCGAGCTTCGTAGGCTCGTGCTCTATCCAGTTGAGCTACGGTCGCAACCGAGGGGCAAAGTATACAGAGTTCTTGGCAGACGTAAAGGGCCCTGCTCGGCTCACTTTCCTGAGTTTCGACAGGGCTCAACTGCTCTGGGCAACGCCTCTTCGACGCCCCACCACGCTCGCGGTATGGACCACACCAACCAGCGTGCGCGACTGCGCCCCCCATGAATCCCTCACGGCGATGCACGTTGCGAGGAGCTGTTCAGCAAGTACCCCAAGCCGCAAGAAGGACGGACAGGTCCGCTGCATCCACACTGCCGGAACCGTCGATGTCGCCGGCACCAGCGGTTCCCCACGCACCGAGCAGGTTCGAAAGGTCGGCCGCGTCGACCGCACCGTTCCCGTCGAGATCCGCTGGGCACGGCGGTGGCGGTGGCAATTGCTTCTCGTAAGCGCCGCGATCGACGAGCGGCGCCGTTCCGGCGCCCGTATCTGCGACCGTCGGGTCGTTGACGAACCGCGGATTGAGATCGAAGTCGGTTGTCACGCCCGCGGGCACCATGCTGTTCGAACCAGAATCAATCGCGGGCGATGCTGCCTGAAGGCGGAAGTCGCGTGCGGCTTGGTTCACGAAGAGCGGATCAACGTTGAGGTTTGCGGTGCCCGTCGCGCCACCTTGCACGATCGAGTAGCTCACGGTGTTGGTGCCGCCCGATGCGGCGATCTGATTCGCCGCCGTCGTGCCACCCGGACCCGTGTTCGCATACATGATGCAGTTCGAGAATGTCGACGAACCGCTCGTATTGATGATGCCGCCTGCAAGCGACGTCGCGTTGTTTGCAACAAACGTCGAGTTGCGAGCCGTCACGGTGCCTGCATTTCCGATCCACAACGCACCGCCGCCGTTTGTGCCCGTTGCCGTGTTGCCCGTGAAGACACAGTTGGTGTAGCGGGTCTGCGAGGTGCCGAAGGTTTCGCACGCACCCGCGCGCGCGGCGGAATTCCCTTGGAACCAACAGCGCTCGAAAGTCACAGTCGTGGTGTTCATGTCGAACGCGCCGCCGAACGATCCGCCAACATTGTTTTCAAAGCGGCAGTTTGTGAAGGTCGCACCCGCCTGCAGGATGTAGCCCGCGCCGCCGCCGAACGTGCAGCGGTTACCGGTGAACGTGCAGTTGCGGATCGTGGGGCTGCCTGAACCCGTCACGATGATGCCGCCACCCTTGTCGTAGTTCGACGCGGTCGCGCCGTTGGCGTTGCCACCCTTGATGGTGAACCCGTCAAGGATCGCCGTCGCCGTTGCCGCGGAACCCACGAAGACGTGGTAGCTGTTGTCGGTGAGGTTCGCCGCACCGTTGTCGTTCCCGAGCAAGTCACCGGTCACGATGCACGGATTCGCTACGAAGTCCCGTTGTGCGAGTTTCCCTTCGCCGCCTGCGAAGCCGCCGTAGATCGCGACACCCGTCTTGAGCGTCAGGAACACGGTGCGCGAGGTTCCGGTCGTCGGCTTGTAGGTGCCGTCGGCAACCCAAATTTGGTCGCCCGAAACGCTCGCTGTGAGCGCTGCCGCGAGGCCGCCGACCCCCTGATATGCATCCGCCCACGAGGTACCGTTGTTGGCGCCCGTCGTCAGATTGGCATCGACGTAGCGGATCGCGGCCTGCGCAGACGTGACAGTGAGGAAAATCGACGCGCACATGGCGCTGGTAAACGCGGTAGTCTTGGGGTTCATAGGTTGAAAGTTGGGGTCACTGTCGGAAACGCTGCGCAATGCGGTTGAAACCGCTCATGCGCCGTGGGTATCGCCCACAGATCCAGCCTTGCGAATGTAACCCACGGATCGAGAACGGCTACGCCTGAATTGCAAACTCGCAGGAAAGCCAACTCAAACGCGCATTTGCGGACCCTCCAGCATCGACGCATGACCGGAACATGACCGACACCCGAGAACCTTCACCTGATCTCTTCGAAGGCCCGCCTCGTCGGCGCAATCCGATCGTTCGCGTTGCGCTCATCGTGCTCGGCACCGTGCTTGTGATCGCGGGCATCGCGCTCGGCCCCGTGCCGGTCGTGCCCGGCTTCCCGCTTGTCATTGCAGGTGTGCTGCTTCTCGCGGCGTCGAGTGGCGTTGCTCGTCGCGGAATCAATCGCGCAGAACGCTGGCTTCCCGAACGCACACGTCGACTGGTTCGAAAGGCACTTCACCGAGACGCGAAGGAGGCGACGCCTCTCGACGGAGGCACGGACCCACTCGCGAACACCCACGCAAATCCAGTCCCACATCCACCGAAGGAAGATGAACGGTAGAGTCTCGGCCATGTCGGAAGCGTCACCCGCCGAGCCCATGCCAGAGACCGACCCTGCGCTCGGTGCCGATCAACTTCATCCGGCCGATCGTGCGTTTCTCGCGCAGAAGTTCGCGGGCGGGCCGCTCATCTTCGGCCTGATTTCGGTTGTGTCGAGCGTCATCATCCTTGGCATGATTCCCGGTGCGCTCGGGTTGCGCGCAGGTATCGACCTCTGGCAGCGAGGAGTTCGACGCGGCGTGGTGGTCGCTGGCGTCGTCACGAGTTTTGTCGGCGTCGCGGCGAGCATCCTTTGTGCCCTTCTCTGGGGCTCGATTCTTGCGGGCGTCCTTCTCGGTCGCGATGCCATGCGCGAAACCGAGCGATGGCGCGGTGAAGTCCTTGAGCCATTCTCGCTCACCGCCATCGAGTCGATCAGCGGCGACACGTTTTCGTTCGAAATCCCGCCGAAAGACGACCGTGTCGAACGCGTGGTCCTCCTCCTCGCGGGCGTTGGCGAAGCGCCCTCGGCGGAAGCGATCTCGACCGCGGTGCGCGTGGCGGAGCGTCATCCGCAGTGCCGATTGCTCGTTGTGACGCCGCTTGCCGCTCGCGACGATGGCAAGGCTTTCGCGACGATTGCGAGTGCGTCGACCGCAGTCGCTGTCGTCGGACGCGATGCGATGCTTCCCGCGCCGATGAATTCGGTCTCGGCGTTTCCAACGATGGTCTTCATCGATCGTACGGGTCGCATCGAATTCGCACTTGTCGGTTCGCGCCGCGAGGAAGAACTCGACCGACTTTTCTCGGGCGAAGCTGCGCGCGCAGCTGCAGAACGCGAACGCGCGCTGCAGGAGGCCGCGCCGCGCACAACCAACAATCAAGCGACTTCCACTCCCCCCGCGTCCGGACGCGAGTAACGCATGGCACGCGCTCCTCGACTTCCGCGCTCTGGAATTCCCCGCATCGCGGCGCATCATCCGGGTCCAATAGTTGGACTCGATGTCGAAACTGCCGCGCCAACGCATGGGGCGATTTGCGCACTTGGCGTGGCACTCGTCCTTCGCGGTGAAGTCATCCGCGAACGACACTGGTATCTCAACCCACAGGTGCGGTTTGATCCGCGTTTCATCGCGATTCACGGCATCACGCCCGATCGCGTGGCGGGCGCACCCACGCTCGCCGCGACGTGGAGTTCGGTGCTCGAGTTCATCCAGAGTTCGGTCGAAGAAACGCGTGCGCCGAAGCTCTTTCCCGATGCCGATGCGGGTGACCCTGCACCGCTCTTCGTCGCGCACAACGCGTCCTTCGATCGCCTTCAAATCGAACGTGCGCTCGGCACACCACTGCCGTTCCGCGTGGCGTGCACTGTTGCGATGTCGCGTCGCGCATTCCCGCGCCTTGCTCGACACAATCTCGCGAGCGTTTCCGCGCATCTCTCGATCCCGCTTCAACACCACGATGCGTTGAGCGATGCACGCGCCTGCGCGTTGATCGCCGCGCGCTGTATCGAAGTCGGATCGGGTGCGTGAGCGAGGCGCGTCAGCGCTCATGCATGCGCGTTGGCGAATTCGTACAGCCTGGTCCAAGCGAGGTGAGCCCACACCAACGGCATTTCGGGCCTGGACCATGACGGTGTCGCTTCGACGGCGAATGCACGCAACCTGGGCCATACGACGTGCTGCCGCAGAATTCGCAGCGTGCGGCGTCGCCTGAGTGTTCGTGGACCCGATTCGGGCTATTGGTGCAGCCGGGGCCGTAGGAGGAAGAGTTGCAGTAGCGACATCGCGTTGACATAGCGCGATATTCAACACGAAGCGCCTTCAGAAACGGTCGCCGACGGCGGCGCGCACGAGAAAATGGAGGATCGACGAGTGACGCGCGACTTCGGCGCTTGCGCGTGGGCTCCACGTCGCGTCGAGGATGACGTCGCCACTCTCGTTCGCGACGGCGCCAGCGGGCGGCGCGAGTCGAATGTCGATCTCCTCGGGCTCCGCTGCGAAGCGCCAACCGCCGATCGCGTCCTCCGCGATTTCTCCCCGGTGGAGCGTGATCGTCACGTCGACCTCGGGCAATCGAACACTCCGAAACCGCCGCGCGAGCGCGCGAAAGACGGGCCCTGCATGCGCGGGAACCTGCGCCGTGACGAGTGATTCCGGCGTCGCGGGCTCGACCGCGAAGATGCCGCGGAGAAGCAGTTCATCGAAGGCTCGTTCAACGTCGGCGAGCGGCCGCTCATCGAAAGTCGCGAAGTGGACTTCGGTGCTTGCGGGCTCTGCGGATGGAGATTCGTTTTGCAGGTTGAAGTCGTGCGCGCTCTCTCGCCCTGCGTCGCCTTCAGGCCGCCGCGCACCTCGCGCGCCGCGTCGCAGCGCGAACCAAAGCGCGATGCCAGAAATCGCAACAATCGCCGCGCCAATCGCGATCGTTGCACCCGTTGTGTCGAGCAGAATCACGGTCGTCAAGCTGTGTTTCTCCAACCCGTGCGTCCCCGGCGTTCGAAACGTACGCGTCGGGTTCCGCGGTTCATAGGTCTGCTCCGACGCGATATCGAGGGATTGAGCGTACCTCGCGCCGCCACCAAACAAACAGGCTCCGCGGTTGCGGAGCCTGATCGACCTTCGAGTGGACCATACTGGACTTGAACCAGTGACCTTCTCCGTGTCATGGAGACGCGCTAGCCAACTGCGCCAAGGGTCCGGGCCGAGGAGTATATCGGCTCCCGCGCGGGGTGCAAGTGAAGCGGAAACGCGGAATCTCGCGCGTTCAGTTCCGCCGAATCATTATCCGAGCCCGCTCGCCCACGCGATGCAGCGCTCGAGCCGCGCGAGGGTCGCATCTCGGCCGACAAGGACAAGCGTGTCCCAGATCGGCGGGCTTACGGTCGAACCGGACACGGCGATGCGCAACGGTTGCGCGACCGACCCGATCTTGCCCGCAGCGTGTTCCGCTGCGTATGCGTTCGCGGCCGCCTCGAGCGCAGGCTGCGTCCACTCTGGCAACGCGGCAAGCACACCTCGCATCGCGCGCAAGTGGTCGAGACCAGACTTGGCGCCATCCGCCGCTGGCGCACCGATGCCAAGCGCCTTGCGCACGTTCTTGTCATCCGAGAATGCAAGCGCATCGTCCGAGACGAGGAGGAAGCCGTTCGTCTTGAACGGATCGTCGAGCGTCTTCGACCGTTCATGGCTTGCGTGGAGCAAGAGATCGAAGCGCGCGCTTCCGAGTTTCTCGAGGTACTCGGGGCGGAACACCGCCGCGTGTTCGCGACCGCGGCGCAGAAAATCTTCGCGCGACATCGCGTTGATCGCATCGGTGTTGAACGCGAGCAACTTCACGCGATCGAATTTCGCAGGCGTCTTGATGACGCGATCGAGCGAGAAACGCTCCTTCAGGAACTCGTTATCAAACTTCTCGATGTCGTGGCCCGGGCTCCATCCGTTCAACGCGAGGAAGTTGCAAATCGTCTCAGGGAGATAGCCCGAGCGCCGGAAATCGTCGACGTTGATTTCGGGTAGCTGCACCTTGAGCGCTTCCGCAAGCCGAATCGCGCCCTCAAGATCGAGTTGCACGTTGTCGTCGCCGAGCCACTTGGTCCACTCTTCGATCGTCACAGTTCCTTCGGGCGGCGCTGTCAGCGCCTTCTCCTTCACCGCCTTGCGCAACACCTTGTCCTTGTCGCGCTTCGACATCTTCGAATCATCGGGATTCTTGATGATGGAAAGATGGCCGTACGTCGGGCGGCGGAAACCAAGCGCGTCCTGCAAAACCATGTGTTTCGCGGTGTTCGTGAAGTGCTCTTGCGCACGAAGTACGTGCGTCACACGCATCAATTCGTCGTCGACGACGACCGCGAAGTGATACGTCGGAAAGCCGTCCTTCTTGCGAATGACGAAATCATCGACTTCACCGGCAGGAAGCGTTGCATCGCCAAGCACTTCGTCTTGAATCGTGATCGGTACCTGCGGCGTGCGGAATCGCACAACGGGTTGCCGTCCCTCGGCGCGATAGCGCGCGATGTCGTCTGACGAGGGTGTGCCGCGGAACCGATAGCGAAAGGCCTCTTTGCGCGCGGTCGCTTCTTTGCGCAGTGCGTCGAGTTCCTCGGTGCTATCCCACGCTTCGTAGGCCTTTCCTTCGGCGAGCAATTGCGCGAAGTAGCGGTCGTAGATCGCAAGTCGTTC
>JAIYCA010000244.1 GCA_027488265.1 Planctomycetaceae bacterium | reverse complement strand
TGGATCGCTAATTTGAGCGGCGGCTACCGCGGTAGCCGCCGAAGTTTGAGCGGTCGCGGCTGCGGCCGCGACCGAAGTTTGAGCGGCGGCTACTGCGGTAGCCGCCTAGAGGTTTGAGCGGTCGCTGCTGCGGCAGCGACCTCTGGTGATAGGACGTGAAGTGAGAATCATCAGGGTTGCGTCGCGAAAGCGAGCAACCCTTTGCGAGCGCCTGAATCATGAGCTGGACGACCAAACCATCTGCCACGACCAAGATCCCCACGCGCGCCGAGCCGTACTGCACGCAGGCGATGAAGGATCGTTGGACCAAGGAACTTCTTCCGCGCTACGCAACGAAGCAGGGCGCGTTGATGCCGATCCTGCATGAAATCCAGCACGCGTATCGCCACATTCCGTATCAGGCGATGGTCGAGATCGCGTCCTTTCTCTCGATTAAGCCCGCAGACGTGATGGACACCGTCACGTTCTACGAAGAGTTCCATACCGAGCCGGTCGGCAAGTGCGTGATTGGCATCTGCCAATCGATCGCGTGCGAAGTGTGCGGTCATCAGAAGTTGCTTGATCACGTGCGCGATCGCCTCGGGATCGAGCCGCACGAAACGACCGACGACGGCAAGTTCACGCTGCTCGCGCTCGAGTGCCTCGGTTCGTGCGATACCGCGCCGGTTGCGCTCTTCAACGAGACGCTCCATGAGAAACTCACGATCGAGAAGATCGATGCGCTGATTGATGAGGCATCGCGTGCAGGTGGGGGGAGCGGTCACCACTGATGGGAGCGAAGGAAACCGAGCCATCGCTCATGCGAAACCTCGGTGCCTTCTTCGGGCACATCGTGCAGGCGATCAAAGAGGATCCGACCGAGCCGGCCTCAACAAGGCCTGCCTCAACAAGGCCCGCCTCAACAGGCGAGCGCGCGAGCGAGGCCGCGGCGACGGAGCAGAGTGAGCACAACGCGTCGGACGCGAGCAACACGCTCGAAGTACGGCGCGAGATTCAGGAAGCGCGGCATGGTCCGTACCTCCTGCGTCGAACGACGATTGATGAAGTGATCCGCACGCCCGAGGGCGCTGCGGATGAGACACCAGACGACACGCCAGACAACACAACAGACGTCAAAACGGGCGGCGATTCCCGCCCGCGCGACGGAAGCGAAGGTAGCCATGCCAGTCACTGAACCAGTTCTGACGAAGCGCATTCCGACCGCCCCGTGGGGCGATCCAAAGAACCGTCGCACCGTTGGCGTCGATGACTTCATCGCCACCGGCGGCTACAAGTCGCTCGAGAAGGCGCTCGACATGACGCCTGCGGATCTTGTGAACCTCGTCAAGGACGCGAATCTCCGCGGCCGTGGCGGCGCGGGCTTCCCCTGCGGCCTGAAGTGGTCGTTCCTCGCTCCGCCGGACGGTGGCCGTCGCTACCTCTGCATCAACTGCGACGAAGCGGAGCCAGGCACCTTCAAGGACCGCCTCCTCTGCGATTACGACCCACACATCATCATGGAAGGCATCGCGATCGCGTGTTGGGCGTGCCAACTCGATACTGCGTACTTCTTCATCCGTGGCGAGTACCACCACCAAGCGAAGGTCGTCGAAAAGGCGATTCAAGAGGCCTATGCCAAGGGCATCTTCGGCAAGCAAGGCCTGATGAACGGCAAGGTGAAGTTCGCGGTCGATTGCTACCTCCACCGTGGCGCGGGTGCGTACATCTGCGGCGAAGAGACCGGTCTCCTCGAAGCAGTCGAAGGTCGCCGCGGCTGGCCGCGTTTGAAGCCGCCGTTCCCAGCGGTCAAGGGTCTCTTTGGTCGTCCGACGATCATCAACAACGTCGAGACGCTCGCGGCCGTTGGCCCGATCGTCGACAAGGGCGTCGCGTGGTGGAAGTCGCTCGGCTGCGAAAGCACCATTGGCGGCGCACCGAGCTACGGCCCGAAGTTGATGGGCGTCTCCGGTCACGTGAATCGTCCGGGCGTCTTCGAGTGCGATCTCGGCATCCCGCTGCGCAAGCTCGTTGAGGACTACTGCGGCGGTATGCGCGGCGGTAAGAAGTTCAAGGGTGCGATCGCTGGCGGCGTCTCGATGGGCATCCTCGGCACCGATCAGTTCGATGCGCCGATGGATTTCGACATCGGTCGCAAGTTCGACGTGATGGGCCTCGGCACCGCGTGCCCGACGATCTTTGACGAAGACACCGACATGGTCGCGGTGGCGCGCAATATCGCGCGCTTCTTCAAGAACGAATCCTGCGGCCAGTGCACGCCATGCCGCGAAGGCGCGGGCTGGATCTACAAGATCATCAGCCGCATCGAGCGCGGTGACGCGACCACCAAGGACCTTGATCTCCTCCTCGAGATCGCGGGTTCGATGGGCATCATCCCCGGCACCACGATCTGCGGTCTCTCGGACGGCAACAACTGGGCGATCCGCACGATCGTCAACAAGTTCCGTGGCGAGTTCGAGGCGCGTGTGAAGCCGTACTCCGTGGCGGTGTCGTCGGTTGGTGTTTCGGCTGGCGTCTCGCTTTCGGTCGTCCGGTGAGTCACGCGGAGGTCGAACACACTCCGCAGCCAGAGGTCGCGTTTCACGCGGGCGACGGCTGCGACCTGTCGCTTGCGCGCGCCGAGTTGGCGCGCACCTTCACTGCGCTCTTGGCGTACTTCCCTTCGCGTGTTGCCCGCGTTGATGTTCTCTTGGTGGGTGACGCGGCCATGGATGCCGCACACCAGCGCTTCATGCAGATCGCGGGCACAACCGACGTGATGAGTTTCCCGGCGCACGACGAAAGTGATCCCGCCGCGCCCGTCGAAGCCGATCTCTATGTCTGCGTCGACGTCGCTCGACGCGAAGCAGCCGCGCGCGGCCACAGCATCGAGCGCGAGATCCTGCTGTACGCGGTACACGGCACGCTGCACGCCTGCGGTTATCGCGATGACACGGAAGCCGCCGCCGCCGCCATCCACGCAGAGGAGGATCGCATCCTTTCCGCGGGCGGATTCGGAAGCGTGTATGCTCGCCGTGTGGCGGACGGCGCATCTGATACTTCAGACGCCTGATGCGCCTCGCACGCGGTGCGAGGAATCGGAGTCCTCGGAGCTTTCGCAAGCGTGAATCCCTATCTCTTCCTCGCCATTTCTGTCACGGTCGGCGCCACGGGGTACTTCTCCGCGCTCAACCTCGCGATGGTGCAGGCGAGCCGATCAGGGCTTGAAGACGAACTGGAAAGCCGGGGGCGACTCGCGGATGGCCGCTGGGTGCTCGATCGCCTCAACGAGGCATCGCACGCGGTCGCGCTCTTTCGAACCGTCGGCCGTGTTGTGGTCTTCGCGCTCGTGCTTGTCGCGTTTGAAGGGTTCGGCGAAACCTCGCGGATCACGTGGCCAGGGCTGATCGGGACCGCGCTCGTCTCGATTGCACTTGTGTGGTTCTTCACGAGCGTCGTCGCCAGTGCAATCGCGCGACATGCGACTTATTCGATCATCGCGGCGAGCCTCGGGTTCGTTCGGCTTTCCATGATCGTGGTTGGGCCGCTCTTGGCCGCAGTCGGATTCGTTGATGAAGTGGTGCGCCGACTCACAGGCGCCAATCTTCGCGAGGATGAGAAGGAAGAAGAACTTCTCAACTCGATCGAAGATAGCCGGCGCGAAGGTGAAATCGATCCGGTCGCGGCGACGCTGTTGCAGCGGGCTGTGGTCTTCGGCCAAACGACGGTGGCGAGCGTGATGACGCCGCGCACGGACATCGAAGCGTTCGAACTGACCGACGATCTCGCAGCGATCCGCACACAACTGGCCGAAAGCGGACACTCGCGCGTGCCGGTCTACGAGGAAAGTCTCGACCAAATCGTTGGCATTCTGTACGTGCGCGACTTGGTGCGATTCTTCGGCGACAGCGCGAGCGATTTCCGACTGCGCTCCATGCTGCGCGAGCCGCTCCGCGTTCCAGAAACAAAGCCGCTCGGAGAGCTGCTTCGAGATTTCCAACTCGCCGAAGTGCATATGGCGGTCGTTGTCGACGAGTACGGCGGAACAAGCGGCATCTGCACGATTGAAGATGTGTTGGAGGAGATCGTCGGTGAGATTCACGACGAACACGAGCCAGCCGACGAGCAGCCGCCGCTCATGGTTCCTGCGGGCGACGGACGGTTTGAAGCGGACGGCCGCGTGTCGATCAGCGAAGTGAACGAGCGCTTGGGGCTTTCGCTTCCCGAGGATGGCGACTTCGACACGGTCGCGGGTTACCTGCTCGATCGGTTTGGTCGTGTTCCTGCGACAGGCGAGCGCGAGGAGTCGCCCGAGGCGACCTTCGTCATCATCGCTGCGGGCCCGACCAAAATTGATCGCGTTGCGATCGAGATGCGTGCCGCCGAAGGTGGCACCGTGGCGGCCCGCGAAGACTGATCGCGCGCGCATCGGTACACTCCGCGCGTGCCACTGCTTTCCGCCACAGGACTCATCAAAGCCTACTCAGGACGACGCGTCGTCGACGGTGTCTCGTTTCAAGTGAACGCTGGTGAAGTGGTCGGGCTTCTTGGTCGGAATGGTGCGGGCAAGACAACGTCCTTCCGCATGGCGATTGGGATGATCACGCCCGAAGGTGGCGCGGTGCAGTTCGATGGTCGCGACGTGACATTCGAACCGATGTATCGCCACGCACTTGCTGGGATGGGTTACCTCTCACAAGAGCCGAGCGTCTTTCAGCGATTGAGCTGCGAAGAGAACCTACTCGCGATTCTCGAAACGCAAGCGCTTGGTCGCGATCAACGAAAGCGCCGAGCGCATGAGTTGCTCGAGCAGTTTGGTCTTCTGCATAAAGCGAAAGATGAGGCACGCACGTGTTCGGGCGGTGAGCGGCGGCGCTTGGAAATCGCGCGTGCGCTCGTGACGCGCCCGAAATTGATGCTGCTCGATGAGCCGTTTGCCGCCGTCGATCCGCACACCGTCGAAGAATTGCAGAACGAAGTGCGTCGCCTCGCCGACAACGGTATCGCGATGCTTGTCACCGATCACAACGTGCAGCAAACGCTGCGCATTTGCGATCGTGCGTACATCATTCACGAAGGGAAGAACCTCCGCGAAGGTACGCCGCGCGAGATCATCAACGACCAAGCGGTGCGTGATGCGTACCTCGCGTCCACGTTCCGTGGCGACGAATTCGATTGAGTGCGCTCAGAAGCAATGGTTGATCGCGGAGATTTGGTTCACCGATGGAACGACGCATGCAAGTTCGATGCAACACCCGATGCAATAACCGATGCAAAGAACTTTGGGTTCCGAGCATTGCGCTCACTGCAGCCGTGCTTCTTGGCGGCTGTGTCGAGCGTCGTGTCTGGATCGAAACCGATCCGCCGGGCGCGCTGGTGTGGCTCAATGACACACAGGTTGGTCGCAGTCCGGTCGACGTCTCGATTACGCATCACGGGATCTACGACGTCCGCATCGAGAAGGAGGGCTACGAGCCTCTCGTCACGAGCGCCGACACCGACGGGCCCATTTGGGACACCGTTCCGCTCGACTTCTTCGTCGAGATTCTTCCAATCGACGCCAAGTGCGACGCGCGATGGAAGTTCCTGCTCTCGCCGCGAGATGATTCTGAAGTCGCGCTCGTTGGGCGCGCGACCGATCTCCGCGATCGTCTGCGCGTCGAGGATCAACGCAAGCCTTCCGACGGGCTCTCTGAGGGCGAGGAGCGCCTCAAGAAGTTGGAGGAGGCGGTCGAAGGGCAGCCGCAAGATCCGTCCATGACGCCTGATGCCTCGATGCGGAAGTCTGTGCCCGAAACAGCGCCACCCGCGCCCACGGTGCCGCCATCGCAGTTGCCGTGAGTGCGGTGCAACGATCTCCAGCCCGCGGCCGTGATGGAGATGGCCAAAAACAAACCACCGCTCGGCGCGCTCCGACCCGCTCCGAACGGTGGGAATCGCAGCTCACGAAGAGCCGCAATTGTTCAGTGGAGAAATTGTCTGAAGTCCGAAGTCTCGAACGCGGGAATGCCCGCGAAGACCTCTTCGGCACGTCTTGCACGGTACCGAAGTCGGAGCGCGTCGGTCAAGAGATTTGTTCGCCGTCCCGAGGAATTCCTAGAAGTGTCGGCTATGTCGCATGTGTGTGTAACAACTTGTAAAAACGCGATTTATGAAGCGAGACAACC
Organism: Planctomycetaceae bacterium; assembly: GCA_027488265.1. Taxonomy (GTDB): domain Bacteria; phylum Planctomycetota; class Phycisphaerae; order Phycisphaerales; family SM1A02; genus QWPT01. The sequence goes on along the minus strand of JAIYCA010000244.1, from coordinate 4,749 downwards.
AAGACTCGTCCTGTAACAGCCTTCCAACGGGCGCCACCATGCCGCAGGCGGCTGTGGATCGGGTGGTTGAGGTCGCGGTGGTCGCTCTGTGGCGTCGTACGCCCTCGGGCGGCTGTGAACTCTTGGTGGCTCGGCGCCACGCCGATGCGATTCGAGGCGGGCTTTGGGAGCTTCCTGGTGGCAAGGTCGAACGGGGCGAGACTGCCGAGGCCGCGGCGCTGAGGGAAGCGGAAGAGGAGGTTGGGATCGCTCGGCCTGCCTTGATCGGGGCGCCTCAGCCATTGGCGGTGTCTGCGCACTCCGACCCAAGCCTCATCCGCGAGCGCTCGGTTCGTCTGCACGCCTTCCTCGTTGAGGTGAAGCAGGGCGTGGAGGCGTTGCCGCTTGGCGCGAGCGAGGTTCGTTGGATCGATCCCGCCGCGATGGACAACTTCGAGTGGCCTCCGGCCAATCGTTCCCTCAACGCCGCCATTCGGCAGGCGCTCGCGTAACCGCCGCAGGGGAAAAGAGAGCGCGAGCACGCGCTTCGTGCCCATGCTTCGTGCCCATACTTCGAGCACGCGCTTCGTGCCCATGCGTCAGGCGTTCGCTCCGGAATTGTTTCGACGCGCGGTGTGGCGCCCACAGGTCCGCGAGATGCGCGATCATGGCGGGATGATCCGCCCAGCCTCCGCCGCACACATCGCCACGCTCTCCCTCTCAACTTCGACCTTGGTTTGCGTGATGTGCACCTCCGCGCTTGCATCCGGGTCGGCATCGACACTCGAACCCGCGGGTATCAAGCCCTTCCGCTACGAGCCTTCGGCTGCAGATCCGGCGGGGTTTCCAACACTCGCGCAGAGCGAATCTTCGACTTCAGAGACGACGGCAGCTCCGCAGTCTGCGATGTCGCCGCGCATCGGTACTGCGGACTCGACGGACTTCGAAGTGATCGGCAGTGCAGCGAGCGACTTCGATGGAGTCACGCTGGGCATCGTTGATGCGGGTGTGACGTGGTACGTCGCAGAAGGCGTTGGTTTCGGAGTGTTCGCCGAAGGCCTCTACGCGTCGCTTGGCGATGGCGCGGGCGACGGCGACAGTTGGGGCGGCGGTGGCGGTGCGCTCGTGCGCTGGCACTTCGTGCGCGAAGAAACGTGGACGGTTTTCGCCGAAGCTGGCTGCGGTGTGGTGGTTTCGAGCGAGGCGATTCCCGATCGCGGCACCACGACGAACTTCACGCCACGCGTCAACATCGGCGCGTCATTCGCGCTCTCGCCGACGAGCGATCTTCTGGTGCGTGCGGGTTGGTTTCACATGTCGAACGCGCAAACCGGCGAAGAGAACGACGGCGTCGACGCGGCCTCGATTGGCATCGGGCTTTCGTTTGCGTTCTAAGAGATCTCGCTGAGAGGAACGTGGTGCGCGCGCTCGATTGATCGCCATTTCGGTTGGTCGACGGCTCGGGCGCTTGTCGCCACTCACGCGTAGCCGCGTGGATGCGCTTGCATCCAGCGCCAGAGATCGGCAATTGCCGTTTCAAGCGCAGGCTTCTTCGGATGAAATCCTAGGTCGCGTTCGATCGCGCGCGCATCTGCGAAGAGCACAGGTGGATCGCCCGCACGGCGCGGTGCTTCTTTCGTCGGAATGGGGTGCCCTGTGACGCGTCGGCAGGCGTCAAGCACTTCGCGCACCGAGTGACCGCGGCCAGTCCCGACGTTCCACGCGAGGAACTTTCCAGACCGAAACTCTCCAGTGCCAAGCGCCCCGAGTGCCAGAAGATGCGCTTCGATCAGATCCTCGACGTGTACGTAGTCGCGCACACACGTTCCGTCGGCCGTCGGCCAATCGGTCCCGAAGAGGGCGACATGCGAGCGCTTTCCGAGTGCGACCTCGAGCGCGATCGGAACAAGGTGCGTCTCCGGTCGGTGATCTTCGCCGAGTCGTCCTTTGGCATCGCAGCCCACGACGTTGAAGTAGCGCAGTGCGACCGCCGCGAGCGGCGGGGCTTCGGTCGAACGGCAGGCCGCGCGGAGGAGTCGTTCGAAGCAGAGTTTCGTTTCGCCGTATGGATTGACGGGAGCTTGTGCAGTTGACTCCGCGATGCCGGTGGTCCCGGGATTCGGCTCGCCGTAGGTTGCACAGGTCGAGCTAAAGACGATGCGGCGAACGTTCGCTCCCCGCATCGCGCGAAGCAGCGTGATGCCGCCGACGACATTCGTGCGGTAGTAGTCGACGGGGCGCTCGACGCTCTCGCCGACATATGCGAGCGCAGCGAAGTGCATCACCGCGTCAGGGCGTTCGCGGGCGAAGACATCGCTGAGAAACTCCCCGTCGCAAATCGACCCTTGCGCGAAGCGAAAGCGGGGCCCTCCGCACGCGGCGAGGGATTGAATCGCGCCTTGGTGCCCGCGGAAGAGGTTGTCCACCACGATGACATCATGCCCCTCGTCGAGGAGGCGAAGAGCCGCGTGGGAGCCAATGAATCCGGCGCCGCCGGTGACAAGGATGCGCATGGTGAGAGCGTGAGGAGTTCCGCGCGTTCGACACGCGCAGGCTCTTCCTTGATCGGTGAATCGAACCGCGAAGCCCGCGCTTTTCCCGATTCTTGAGAATCAACCGATCGGGGGCTCGGCGCGGCATCGGGAATGCGCCCGCTTCCGAGAACTTGGTTGATGAATCCTTGGCAATCCCCAAAGCCACGCCACGGAAAGGCCGATGACCTTTCCGGACTCGCCGGAATCACCGGCATATTCGTTTCAGAAGGCCCCCATGCGTACGACCGCCATCGTCATCGGACCCGCAGCCGCTTGCGCCAAACTTGAGCGGCAACTTTCGTTCGCGGAGGCGCCGCCGATTCTGCTCGGTCGCGTCGAGACGACGACGATGACGGGCTGTGTCTCGGAGTCTGTGCATTCGTCGGTACACCTCGCGTGCGGTCTCAACGACGGAATGTCAGTTCCGGCGCCGGGAGTCGTTCCGATCCATGCTCCGAACCTCGCTCCGAACCTTGTTCCGATTTTGGGCTCGCTCGATGAACTCGAGTCCATCGTCGCACGACGAAAGCCATCCATCGCACTCGTCACGCTTCCATCGCAGATGTCGGAGTTGCTCGCATCGATTCGCACGCGGCTTCGTCGCCTCGGTATCGCGGAGCGATTTGTTCCGCCGATCGACGATCTTCTCGCTGGAATCGGCCCGCGCACCGAGATTGATATCGATCTGCAGCGCTTGATTGGTCGTCCTGCGCGCCGCATCGATGAGGACGCGATTCGCGCGGTTGTCGGAGGACGCACGGTCGTCGTGACCGGTGCGGGCGGCTCGATTGGAAGCGAGATCTGCCGCATCGTTGCGCGCTACAACCCAGGCAAACTCGTCTTCGTGGAGCGCAGTGAAAACGCGCTTTTCGAGATCGATCGTCAGATCGCGCGTCGGCATCCAACGCTCGCGCGCCGAGCAGCGCTTCATGATGTTGTCGATGCCGAAGCCACACTCGCGCTCTTCCGCGAAGAAGAACCGGACATCGTTTTCCACGCGGCCGCGCACAAGCATGTGCCCATGATGGAAGATCATCCGGGCCTCGCGATCGACAACAACCTCTTTGGTACGAAGAGTGCGGTCGATGCCGCGATTGCGGTGGGGGCGGAGCGCTTTGTCATGGTCTCCACCGACAAAGCCGTGCATCCGACGTCCATCATGGGTTCCACCAAGCGATTGGCAGAGCTCTATGTGCAGCATGTGAATCGCACCGCGTCGACCGCGTGTTCGCTTGTGCGTTTCGGCAATGTGCTTGGGAGTTCCGGCTCGGTGCTCGAAACGTGGAAGCGACAAATCGCCGACGGCGGCCCCGTGACCGTGACCGATCCGCGCATGACGCGCTACTTCATGTCGATTCCCGAGGCCGCGAGTCTCGTCATCCAAGCCGCAGCGCTCACCGATCGCTCTGCCGCGAGTGGCGAGGTCTTCGTCCTCGATATGGGTGAACCGTTCCGCATCGTTGATCTTGCGAAGCGTTTCGTCGAGATGTACGGCCTCGCGCCGGTCTTCCCCGAGCAGGGTTCGAAGGGCGCGCACGGTGAAATCGCGATCAGTTACACCGGTATTCGGCCAGGCGAGAAGCTCTACGAAGAACTCGCGTTGGATGCGGAAACGATTCGAGAGTCTCGTCACCCCGACATCCGCATTTGGGGACTCCCAACGCCCGATCCTTCGTGGGTGGCGTCCATGCTCGAAACGCTCGCGCCGAATCGCCGTAGCCGCGATGGGGCCCGCGTGGCAGCGCTCGTGCGCGAACTCGTTCCAGAGCGCCCGACGGTTGCGGTCGAGGCGGCGTAACGCGGCGAGAAGCTGGGGTGCAGCACAGCCGCGCCGTGCAGGCCAAGCGTCGCAAACCGCGATTGTTTAGATCTTGCTTGCTTCCGCGATCAGCGCACGCTCGGCTTCGAGTGTGGCGATCAGTTGCTTGGTTGCCGCAATCGCGGCATCGATGGCACTCGTGCCCGTGACCTGTCGGATCGGGTCTTGCCGGCGATCTTCGAGCAATTTGCCCTCAACAATCGCGCGGTTCGCCTCAAGTTCAACAAGAACCGCCCGCGCTTCCGCAAGGGCAGCTGAACGCGGCTCGCGTGTCGACTCCCCCGTGATCGCATGGGGAACCGACTTGGGCTCGACAGTCCTGACTCCCGGCGGGTGAGCAGTGGTTGTGTTGGACGGGAGGACGCGTGGGTCCATGGGGGGAGATCATGGCAGGGATCTCCAAGCGCGGCAAGTCCA
>JAIYCA010000462.1 GCA_027488265.1 Planctomycetaceae bacterium | reverse complement strand
TACCCCGCGGCCGCGAACGGCGATCCGCGGCCGCTCGTCCTTGTCGCGCCAAACAGCGATCGCGCGCTGCAGCTCTATCACGCGTCGGTCGGGCTCGCGCGCGCGATGCTGCATTCGGCGGGTGCGCCTGAACGCGGACCCGCGTGGCTCAACGAAGGGCTACCGCGTGTCATGGCAGAGATCCAAACGCCGAACGCCGCGATGGACGAAGCGCTTCGTCGCGATGGGATCGTCGCGTTGGGCGCAGGAACGACGTTCGGGCCTGTTCTTAACAGCACGTACGCCGACGCGATGTGGACGAAGGACTTCGGCCTCGCGCAGTCGATGTCGTACATGTTCGTGCGTTGGCTCTACGAGCAGGGCGGGATGAAACTCTTACGCTTTGCGAAGGTCACGGCACCCACCGATCCATGGCAAGAACGCTTCAAGCGGGTCTACGGATCGAGCATTTCGTCGGCGGCCGCTGCTGCATCGAAGTGGTTCTACACGAATGACTGATGAGAGCGACGAACGAATTGCGCCGTAAAGGCATCAGTAAAGGCATCAGTAAAGACATCAGCAAAAGCGTCGACGAAAGCAGCGTCGAAGCGGTGGACGGAAGCGGCGAGAAAACGCTGAAGTAACGTAGCGCGCTTACTGCACGCGGCCGTCGGCGATACGCACTTGTCGTTGCGCGCGCGCAGCGATCGCAGCGTCGTGCGTCACCATCACCATCGTGAGGCCCGCGGCGTGGCGCTCGGCAAGGAGATCGAGAATCCCCGCGCCGGTCTTCGCATCGAGATTGCCCGTGGGTTCGTCGGCAAGCAGCATGCGTGGTCCGTTGACCAGAGCGCGCGCAATCGCGACGCGTTGACGCTCGCCGCCTGAGAGTTCGGCAGGGCGGTGCAGCAATCGATGCCCGAGCCCGCAAGTCTTGAGGAGTTCGGCGGTGCGATCGCGGAGCGCGCCTTTCTCGGCAAACCAGCGCCAACGCGAGAGGCCCACGAGCGCAGGCAACATCGCGTTCTCGAGGACGTTCAACTCTGGCAACAAGTGATAGAACTGGAAGACGAAGCCGACGTCGCGGTTGCGATAGCGATTCTCGCGCGCCGCTCCAAGTGCGCGAATGTCTTCGCCACCGAAACGAATCGCGCCCGAGTCGGCATCCGCGCGGTCGAGACCACCGAGGAGATGAAGCAGCGTGCTCTTGCCGCTGCCTGAACTACCGACGATCGAAACCCATTCGCCTTCATGCACATCGATCGATGCATCGCGCAAAACGGGTACTGAGATTTTCCCAAGGCGATACGTCTTCCGCACGTTTTGCGCGGAGATCAGTGGAAGAGTCGTTTGCGGAGGTGCGTGCATTACTCGTACCTCAAGCTTTGAACGGGGTCGGTGTCGGCGGCACGTCCTGCAGGGATCGCTGCGCCAATCACGCTGAAGATGGTTCCGCCGAGTGCCGTCGTCCACGCGGTGTGGAAATCAATCGTGCTCGGAATGCGGCTGAAGTAGTAGACGCTTGGATCCCAAATGACGTGGCCTTCGTGATGCCAGAGGACGATGGCGATTGCGATGAGCGCCAGTGTGCCGAAACCCCACAGCACCGTTTGGAGCGCCGACGCGCGCACGATGCCGCGCACGATCATCAAGAGGCCAATCGCAACGATCACCCAAGCACCAACGCGGAGCCACATCGGTGCGGGAGTTCCGAGGAGATCGTGGATGTCGTTGATGCGCGCGACGATGGTCCAGGCGAGGAAGACGCCGACGATCGATCCGACGACGCCGATGAGGAGGCCGTAGCGGAGGAAGATCCAGAGGACGCCGGTCCGTGACGCGCCCACGGCGCGGAGAATGCCGATGTCGCGGGTCTTCTCTTGCACGATCGACCAGAAGATCGCGAGGACGAGCGCCGCGCACACAACGTAGACGATCGAGAAGAGTGTGCGCATGAGTTCGCGCTCTTTCTCGACGGGGCCGATCAAGTCGGAAAGTCGTTCTTCCCACGTCGCGACGATCACGCGCGCCGGAGGCTTCACCATGTTGGCGCGATTCTCCATCGCCTTCGTGTAGAAGTTGCCGTACGCGCGCTCCACCGCTTCGCGCAGGGTGCGGGGGTCAACGCCGCGCTTCGCCTTGACGACGATCGTCGTCGCGCGCGCAGGTGTCGTGCCGATGACTTTCGGTCGACCGTTGTCGTCGAACTCTGTCTTCGACGTGAGTTCCGCTTCATCGAGCATGAGCATGCGCTGCACGTCTGCGAGTGGCGCGAGGACACGCTGCGCGTCGATCTGATACACGCCCGATTGAAACTCATTCACGACCGCAAAGGAAGACTTCTTCTCGCCGACGATCCTGCCCGACTCTGAAACCGGCACGAGCGTGAGGAGCACGTTGCCGACATTCGGCATGAAGTAGCCGGGATCTTGCTGTCCGAGTTGGTTCTCTGTGCGATACGAACCGTCCTTCGTGCGGCGATTGAACGGCGAAATCTCGATACCGAGCACGATGCCTGGATTTCCAAACGAGTCGCGCAGCGACATGCCGTCGTTCTCGCGCTGATACTCGCTTTCGAGTCGAGGGTCATCAGGGCCGAGTGACTTTGCTTCTTGCGCGGTTGGCGTGCGCCAATAGAGTTTCGATTGGTAATCGGTTACGCGATCGAAACTCTCGGGATCGATGCCCCAAACTTGCACGGTTTCAATGCGCTTGCCGCCATCACCTGTGCCGTAAGGCATTTGAAGAAGGCCGTAGCTTTCGACGAGCGCGCTCGCGGCCTCCGCTTCGGGCAGCGCTTCGATTTCGCGAATGAAGTCTTGGTAGTACGGAATGCCCACGATGTCGCGCGTGACAACGACATCGCCGATGAGCGTTTTTCCGGAGCTCCGCACCATGTCGAGGAAGCCCGACATGACGCTGACGACGACGATCACGAGCGCAACGCACAGCGC